>JAYGDG010000178.1:0-5154 GCA_046583015.1 Pirellulaceae bacterium
CCAGGCAGCCTTCAGTGTCACTTTCGAGGAGAGCAGCGATGTTTATCAGACAAACGGTGGCGTTTAGTCTTTTGATTGGAATGGTAATTTCAGCAGCACTCGTGGGTGCCGAAGACAAACCAGCCAAGCCAGCGAAGGCAAAGATCACCATCAAGGTGGCCATGAAGGATATTAAAGCAGGACTGCATACGAAAGTGATCAAGGGAAAAGCGACCGACGCAGAAAAAGCCAAGTTGCTTAGCTACACCAAGGCTTTACCAAAGCTCAAGCCTCCCAAGGGGAGCAAGGAAAGCTGGCAGAAGTTGACGGCAGCCTTATTGAAAGCGACGACAGCTGCGGTAGAAGGCAAACCGGGTGGCGCTGATGCTTTGGGCAAAGCGTTCAACTGCAAAGCGTGCCACACGCCGCACAAGATCTATCCGCCCAAGAAATAGCCGACTGACGTTGATCAGTTGCTGGGCCTGTAAGTGCCGGCAGTGATGTCGACCAGCAGTTTCTTCAGTTCGGCGACGATTTCAGGATTCTCGGCGGCCAGGTTTTTGCTCTCACCGATGTCGGTCTCCAGATTATAGAGCTCCTCCACCTTTCTACGCTTGGTGTCCCGGGCATAGTTGTAGACATTGTGCTCGGCTTTTAAGTACTTCCATTTACCTTTGCGAACTCCGTTGTTGCGGTAGACGAACGTCTGGCGGTTGCCCTGGGGTTTGGTTCCCAGGAGCAGGTCAGTCTGGTTTACCCCGTCGATCACTCGATCCTTGGGAACCTGGAAGCCAGCGAGATGGGCGAAGGTGGGCAGGAAATCCAGCGTTGAGAAAATGGCAGCTGAGTCAATCCCCGCGGTGACCTTGCCAGGCCAGCGAACAATGCATGGCACACGCACGCCCGCTTCATAACAGGATCCCTTGCCGTTACGCAGTGGTCCGGCTTCGCCCCAGAAGATGGATCCTGCCGGGTGCCCCTTCTTTTTGTTGATGTAGGCGGGCTGGTTCCAGG
This sequence comes from Pirellulaceae bacterium, assembly GCA_046583015.1. Classification (GTDB taxonomy): domain Bacteria; phylum Planctomycetota; class Planctomycetia; order Pirellulales; family Pirellulaceae; genus JAZADA01. The sequence continues at coordinate 994 of JAYGDG010000178.1, forward strand.
GGCCATTGTCGGAGGTGTAGATTACCAGCGTATTGTCCCGCAGACGCTGCTTGTCCAGCACATCGAGCAGGCGACCGGTCTCAAAATCAAACTCTTCGACGACATCTCCGTAGAGGCCCCCTTTGGACTTGCCCCGGAAACGGGGGGAGGCATCGATAATGGTGTGCATCATGGTATGAGCGACGTAGAGTACAAAAGGTTTGGTCTTGTCGCGCTTGTTTTCCAGGAAATCAATTGCCTTGTCGGTATAGAGCCTGGTCAGGCTACCCATGTCCCGGGTGTTTCCCGCTTTCTTATTGTCTTCGTGAAACGTGACACCGCCCCCATCATTAGCCCCGAGCGTACCGAAGTAGTAATCAAACCCCTGGGCATTGGGCATGCGCTCGATGATCGGCTTGCGATTGGAGACGTCCCATTTGCCGATGCAGGCGGTCTGGTATCCTGTCTTTCTAATGAGTTCGGCAAAGGTGATTTCGCTGGCCGGCATGCTCCAGCCTTTACTGCGGAAGGGATAACGCCCGGTTAAGAGGGCCGAGCGTGAAGGTCCGCAAACCGACTGCGCATAAAAGCTGGTAAAGCGGGTCCCTTCTTTTGCCAGCTGATCAAGCCGTGGCGTTTTGTTCTTCTGGTTGCCGTAGCATTCCAGGTCAGCATAGCCTTGATCGTCGGTAAAGATGATCAGGATGTTTGGACGCTGATCTGCAGCCTGGGAGAGTGTTGTCCCGGCAGCCAGCACCAGCAAGAGAACCAGCAGTCGTCCGTTTGCGTTCACGTTACTCGAGCTCCTTCAGGCGAATATTCCGCCAGGAGACTTCAAACGGTCCCCGGTTTCCGACACCGTGAACTTGCAGGCCGATGAATCCCTTGGGATGGGTTTTGTAGATTGGTTCGTCGACCAGGGTTTCGATCTTTGTGCCGTTGATCCAGGTTTCGATCTTGGGCCCGTTGGCGACGACGCGAAACTTATTCCACTGGCCGTCCTTGAGCACCTTGTGAGGTTTAAGGCGATCCTTGGTGGTCAGCCAGCCTCGCCCGGTTGCCTCTCCATAGACGTAGCCTGCTTCTGCTCCCTTGGCACCACTGGCTTCGATTTCTACCTGCGGGCCGTTAACTCGACCAAACTTTTCCTTCTTGCCCTCGGCTACGGGTTTGGTTTGAGAACGAATCTGGACGCCACTGTTCAATTGATTGTGGACCTTGACTTCAAACTCAAGCTCAAAATTGCCGTAGAGCTTTTTCGTGCAGAGGAATGAATTCGGGCTGCCGGGTGTGGTTTGCCCGGTAATGGCGTTGCCTTCAATGCGGTAAGTGGCGGTGCCGTTTTTTTGGATCCAGTTATCCAGGTTCTTGCCATTGAATAAATTGACCCATTCACCGGCCGAGGCCAGCGGGGAGAGGCACAGGACGATTAGAAGGCTGAGTAAGAAACGTTTCATTTTGCTATCCTCTATTAATACCGTCTGATTACATCCAATGATGGAACATGCTTACAATAAACAGAATCGTCAACAGGGAGCATTATAGTTGTTTTTGACTGCGGGGAAATCCATGCAAGGCAGAACGATTTTCTTTTGGTTCATGTTGCTGGCCTCTCAAACGGCTTCAGCGGTTGAATTTCAAGGCCGCGTTGTCGATCGGGATAGCCGTGCAGTTCTGTCTGCGCGGGTTTATATCGAGAAACAAGGGGGCCAAGCAGGTGAGCCTCGCTGGTATTTCGCCAAGACGACATCGTCGTCTGGAAGTGCGATTGCTTATCGTGAACAGTGGGTGCCGATGCCGTTGAGCGTGGAAAAGCATACGACTGTTTCGGCGCATCCTTTTGTTGCGGAATTACCAGCGGGCAACTACCGCGTCAGGGTCGAACGTGGCAAGGAATATATTCCGGCAGAATTCAGCGTGTCTATCGGATCGAACAAAGTTAGCAAAGACCTGCCCATTGTCCGTTTCGTCAACCTGGCAGCCCAAGGCTGGTATAGCGGAGAAACCCATGTTCATCGACGCCCACATGAATTACCCAACGTCCAGCTAGCCGAAGACCTGAACGTGACATTTCCAGTCACCTTTTGGACGATCAATTCGAACAAGGCTCCCCATCTGTCCCCGTCTCCCCTGCGTCGACAAGGCCCCTCGCCTCATGGAGATCGTAAAGATCTGGGTGCGGACGTGATCTTAATCGACAGGACACACGTTATGTTTCCTCGTAATACGGAGTACGAGGTGTTCAATATTGACCAGCAACGCCACACGCTCGGTGCGGTGTTCCTGCTAAATCATAAGTCGATTTTTACGGAGACAATGCCTCCGGTAGCAAAAATCGCGGAGAAAGCGCATGCCGAAGGAGCACTGCTGGATCTCGATAAACACAGTTGGCCCTGGTCCATGATGCTGGTTCCTGTTGCCAAGGTGGACTTGTTTGAGCTTTCCAATAATAGTCTCTGGCGTACCGAGTTTGGTTTCCGTCGTTCGGCAGTGCCGACAGCCAGGCAATGGAATGTCGAATCAGATGCGGGTGGGATGACGGAATACGGGTGGATTCAATTTGGGCTGCAGAATTACTACACGCTTTTGAATTGTGGTTTTGATTTGAAACCGACGGCTGGAACAGCGTCGGGTGTCCATCCTGTTCCGCTTGGTTTTAGCCGTGTTTACGTCCATCAACCGAAAGGATTCACGCCAGAGGGTTGGATTAACGGTTTGAAACAGGGACGGAGTTTTGTCACAACCGGTCCCATGCTGCTGGCTACCCTGGACGGTTTGCTGCCTGGGGAAACGCTGAAACGTTCAAGTAATAAGGTCAAGGAAGTGTCCCTGGCCGGAGAGGTGACCTACCACAAAAAGGTTGACCGCGTGGAAGTTGTGGGGACAGGATTCAGCGAAGTCATTCCCGTGCAATGGCGGCGCACCGCTACTGGTGCCTGGAAAGGGACATTCCAGTGGGCGCGGACATTTGATCGGACCCGCTTTGTAGCAGTTCGCTGCTACCAGTTTGACAAGAATAGACGTGTGCGATTTGCTCATACGGCGCCCTGGTATGTTCGTGTTGACGACCAGTCCATTCGGCCCTTTGATTGGGAAGTAGATTACCTGATTCAACGGATCGAAACTGAGATCACTCGAAATCAGCAGGTATTACCGCCAGCGGCCATGGCTGAATATCAGCAAGCCCTGCAAATCTACAAAGAGATTCGGAGTCGAGCTATTTCCGAATGACTTCCTGATTTCAAGGGCTCGAGCAGAGTGTTCGTGCAAAGGAGAGAAGTGAGTGGTACAATCGCGGGGCAACACTTCTTCGAAGGTTCAAGGTAAGGCTTTTGAAAACAAGGGGAATTCGATGTTCCATCTGAAATTGTCGAGGCAAGGTGCTCTTGTTAGTCGTGCCACAGCAAAGCGACGACAAGCCTGGCGGGTAGCCAGCGGGATCGTGATATTAATGCTTGGCGCCCTCGGAGCCACAGAAACCTGGGCTGCCCAACTTGAGGCCGGGGTCGCAAAGATTGATATTTCTCATCCCGAGTCCGGGCCCCTGGAAAGTCCCCTGTTCGCCAGGGCACTGGTGATCAAGGGTGATGCGGCGACGTGGGTGCTGGTGACGCTGGACCTGGTTTCGTTCGGTGAAATTGGCAGTATTCCTAACGACTTTATCAGTAACGTGCGGGCACGTGCAAAAAAGGAACTGGGACTGGAGCCGAGCCAGGTCATGTTCAATGCCAGCCACTGCCACGGCTTGCCCTGCGCGGATGTGGAAGCACGCACCTTCCAGGTGATCAAGCAGGCGGCAGCCAAGCTCGTGCCTGTCCGGGTCGGGACGGGTGTGGGACACGAGGATCGTGTCATGGAAAACCGTCGGATGTTCCTGAAGAACGGTAAGGAAATTGATGTCCGGCAGGCATACTCGTTGCCTCCCGATGAGCAGGTTGCGGGAGTTGGACCGGTCGATCCGGAAATTGGTTTGCTGCGACTTGATCGCGAGGATGGGCGACCGCTGGCAGTTGTCTATAACTTTGCCTGTCACCCGATCCAGGGCGTACCCAGCGGAAACCAGACGGCAGACATGACCGGATTTGCGTCCCAGGTTATCGAGGATAATCTTGAGCATGGGGCCGTGGCACTCTTTGTGCAGGGGTGTGGAGGAGATATCAATCCCCTCGGCTACAAGAATGT
>JAYGDG010000311.1:0-1821 GCA_046583015.1 Pirellulaceae bacterium
TACCACTGGATTGCAAATCAAGAATGCGCTGGGGCAACCGGATCGCAATCTCACTGCCTTGAATTTCAACAAAAACAATGGCCCGGTTTACTTGAGTGGCACGCTACCGTCACTGACTGAGAGTCCTGAATTCACGGTGACTGCAGTCATCCAACAGCAGCAGACCAGCGACAACTATCTCCAGGTGATTGCTGCTGTAGAGAAACAGTGGATCTTGCTGCTGCGCGGGAATAATGATCAAACCAGCGAACTACAATGCCTGCTCTATGACCAGGATGGAAAGCGGCATTCCTTTAGCAGCGGTTCGGAGAACGAACCAGTGTTGCTGAATGTCACGCAGGCCTACGGAGTAACTATGGCCCTGAGTAAGAACGAGCTCTTGCTGGCCGTGACTAATTTGGGGTCAGAACGACAGCTACACTTCAAACGGTTTTCCCTGAGTGACCACGCGCCGGCAATGAAGCGTTTGCATCAGCCACCAGCGGCTCGCTTTGTGATCGGTGACCTCGACGGTACGGCGCGTTTCCACGGACTGCTCGATGACATTACGATCTGGAAAACATCACTCAAGGTCGAGGCGATCGCCAGTCATTTCCATTCAACTGCCCCCGATTCAAAACTCCAGCAACTTTCCGAACAACTTGCCGCCGAGCAACTGGAACTGGCACACTTAGAGCGACCCCGGCAACTGGCACTGCTGGCAAAGCAAATGGCAGAGGACGAGTTAGCCGCCATTGCAGCAAGGCTGACGGCAGATCGCCAGCAATTCCAGGCTCCTCCTGATGAGCAAGCGCTCAAACTGGCCATAGCAACGGCCAGCTCAGCAGAACGCAAGTTAGCTCTCAGCACGGCAGAACATCAACTGGCTTCACTCCAATTGCAATTGGCGGAGGCCAAGGCAGCGGCCAAGGCAGCCGAGTCCAAGCAACAAGCTGCCATCAAGAAGCTGCAAACGCAATTGGATGCCGCGCTCAAGAGTGTCGGTCAGAAACAGCAGGTAGTCAAAAATCCACCTGCCACGGCACAGTACACGAGTTTTGGTCCAACCTACCCCAAGACCAGCACGGGCCGCCGCCGGGCACTGGCCCACTGGCTGACCGATAAATCAAATCCACTGACCGCCCGGGTGGCCATTAACCACATTTGGATGCGCCACTTTGGCAAACCTTTTGTGGAATCCACTTTTGACTTTGGTCGTGGCGGCAAGCTGCCCAGTCACCCGGAGCTATTCGACTGGCTGGCCGTGGAATTCATGGAGCATGACTGGGACATGAAACACATCCATCGCCTGATTGTCACGAGCCGTGTTTACCAGATGACCACCACGATTTCCGACCAGACCCGGGCCAATATGAAAATCGATGCCGATAACCACAACTGGTGGCGCATGAATAATCGCCGCGTGGAAGCTGAAGTTGTCAGGGACAGCATCCTGGCCGTGGGGGGCAATCTGAATCTCGCACTGGGAGGCCCAGAGATTGCACCGGACCAGGCAATTCAAGTGCCAAGGCGCAGCCTCTACTTCGGTACTTATCCGGAAGGTGGCGGCCGCATCAACATGCTCGGGTTGTTCAACGCCCCCAACCCCAACGGCTGTTATCGTCGAGACAGCTCGGTCATCCCGCAACAGTCGCTGGCATTGGTGAACAGCCAGTTTGCCATCAAGCAAAGTCGCCTGGCCGCTCGGCAGATTGTGTCATCCTTAACGGGTGATGTCAGCGACCAACAATTTGTGACGGCAGCCTATGAAACGGTTCTTTCCAGGCGCCCCTCTCCAACCGAACAGACCCTCTGCCTGGAGTTCCTGGAACGTCAACGGGC
>JAYGDG010000348.1:0-3098 GCA_046583015.1 Pirellulaceae bacterium
CGTGTGCTCTTCCGATCTGAGAGCATCCACATACCGACCGCCACCAGAGAAGCGACGCCCAACTAAGCCAAAACTTGAACTCCCCGAGAAACAGGCCGACAGGAACCATCGTGCCGCAACCCCACTTTGCCCCGGAGTAAATCATGAACCACGCCGCCACACGACTGACCATCGCTAGCATCCTGCTATTGACCTGCCACACTGGGCAACGAGCAACCGCCGAGGACATCAATTCCTTAAGCGACGCAGAAGACAAGCAGAACTTCAAGCTGCTGTTTGATGGCAAATCCATGGCCGGTTGGCAGCACAAGGGAAACTGGCTGATCAAGGACGATACCTTAACCCGTGAAGGGAAAGGGGGAGGGCTGACCTACACGACTGAGAAGATCCCAAATGACTTTGAACTGCGGTTTCAATGGAAAGTGGCCGAGGGAAGCAACAGCGGCGTCTACTATCGACCAGGACAATACGAGTACCAGATTCTCGACAACAAGAAACACCAGGACGGAATTAATCCCCGCACCAGTGCTGCTTCCCTCTATTTTTGCGTCGCTCCCTCGCGGGATGCAACACGTCCGGTTGGCCAATGGAACCAGGCTCGCATCATCTGCCAGGGAACCGTCATCCAGCACTGGCTTAACGGCGAAAAAATAATTGACTTCGATTACACGGATCCGAAATACGCTTCTCACGTCGACCGATTAGAACTGCGTGGCGGCAAACTGGCAGCCCGTGGACGGAACCTCATGCTCCAGGATCACGGGGACCCGGTCTGGTACCGTGGATTCAAATTAAAAACTCTCTCCGGCAGCGACAAGTTGGACCGAACTCCGGTCACGGAACAAAAAATGTCGGCCGAGGCACTCAAGAAAGAGCAAGAAGTTCTCAGCCGCTTCACGAAAAAACCGGCCGCAAAGAAGCCCTGAGTTGGTCAGCTAACCTGCTAAAGATTCAAATGTTTGGTCGTCGTTAACAGCGCCTCGATGGTCCGTGGCCCAGCCCGACGGCCAGGCCAATCCGGCTTATTATCGCGGCGCCAGCCCATGTACTGGTCCGTCGTCGGCTTATCGGAAAGTTGCAGCCGCACTTTCATGGGAAATACCGGCCGGTACGGCTTCAGCATGCTGGCCTGGCGAACGGCCTGCTCCGCCCCAGCACGAATCCGAGGCAGGGTCGTGGTGGCGGGTAACAACTCGACCGTGCCATCTTCCAGGACAGATTTTACAGCGACGGTGACAACGCCTTTGCCCAGCAACTGCTTAACCTCGCGGCCAAGCCCCGCACACCCGGTCGCCAGCACGATCGGCACCTGGTGATCATGTCCCGCCACCGTGGCGTAAACGGCCACTTCGCCCCCCTCTCGTCCGTTAAACCAGTAGCGTCGTCGTCGAGCACTCGACCAGGTATGGGCCAGCACTCCATCGGCAGCCCCTTCCATCGCATGAAAACCGACTAGCAGGACCCCACTGAAACTCTTGTCCAGCCCGTTAAGCAACGGTCCTCCGGGTGGCAACAGGCGGGCCCGTTTGTCGAGCAGTTCCGGCAGCAAGTTCTTATCACGAAAGCCATCATCTTTAACGCAGACTTCGTCGGCACCGGCCGCGAAACAACCGGCGATAGCGGCATTCACGTCGGCGGTAACCAGCTTTCGGTAACGACCAAGATCGGGCGAATCAGCCTTCAGGTTACGGGCCCAGTACTCGTTAACCCCAGTGGGGCCTTCGGAGTCGACCGCGATATAGAACTTCAGTGGTTTGTTGACAGTGGCTTGCCGGCGAGTCTGCAATCGCGGCTCAGTAGGCCGGGCAGAATTCAAACCAACCAGGGATACCAGCAACCATGTCAGCAGGAGCAACATCGGCCGTCGACCCTTCATCCTGATGCCCTCATTTTAAGGATTGGTTTCCTTAGGTTGCTTCCGCTACCACCGGATTTGTCAGTGCACCGATCTTCTCGATCTCGATCGTTACCACGTCACCATCCTGCAGAAACACAGGTGGCGTACGGGCCGCGCCAACTCCGTGTGGCGTACCGGTCAGGATCACCGTGCCGGCAGCAAGCAGCGTACTGCCGCTAAGAAACTCGATCAGCGTCGGTACGTCAAAGATCATGTCATCCGTATTCCAATCCTGCATCACTTCATCATTGAGGATCGTCTTGATCCCCAGGGTATTGGGATTGGGAATCTCATCCGCTGTTACCAGGCATGGTCCCAGCGGGGCAAAGGTGGCAAACGTCTTGCCGCGACACCACTGGGTGCCCCCTTTCTGTATTTGCCAGTCACGCGCACTAACATCATTAGCACAGGTATACCCCAAGACATAATCGAGCGCCTGATCCTTGCTAACATTGTGGCAATCGCGACCGATGACCACTGCGAGTTCACATTCGTAATCGACCGCATCGCTGTTCAGGTGGCGTGGCAAGACAATCGGATCCCCGGGATTCTGCAGAGCGCTGCTGGTCTTCATGAAAAGCACCGGGTATTCGGGAATCGCTTGCTTTCCTTCTTCGGCGTGTTTTCGATAATTCAGACCAATACAGAGGATGTCGGTCGGTGCGATCGGTGAGAGCAACTTCTGCACTTCCGCCGGGCGCCCCGTATCCTGGAATTTGCCCAGCAACTCTCCCTCCAGGAGAGTTACCGATCCATCTTCGTGCTGTACGCCAAGCTGCACAGCTGCCGACTGGTCTTCGAAGCGAATAATTCTCATGAGCAAGTTCCCTCGTCGTTAATTGCTGATCTGCTACATTTTCTCACTGCCGCCAAATGACAGCAAGGGGGAGGAACGAATCGCATTTCACTGCCAACTGCTTTATAATCCAGTCAGATTGATCCGCAACAAGTATTGTTTTCAACCCCGCGGGACACCAACCATGATTTCAATTCGCGACTGGACTCTCTTTCTCGTCTGTACGATGCTGGTGCAATGCGTGGCGGCAGCACCTCCCCCGCCACTAACACTGGAAGTCGACGCTGGTCGCTACCTCCGCAAGAACACTCCCGTCAGCATCGCGCTACCGGCTGAATATAACGAGACCTGGAATTTTCAGCTGACACGTTTAGACAACAACGCCACCGTTCCCATTCAACGGAC
>JAYGDG010000444.1:0-1723 GCA_046583015.1 Pirellulaceae bacterium
ATCCGTTCGAGATTTCCGGTTGGTCTTGGCCCTGGCCGCGCAGGTAGCAGGCACCCTGGCATTGTTCGTTGCTCAGCGGAGTGATGTTTTTTTCATGTCCGATCGTGACGCTTTCTACATGTGTATGATTGTCGTCGACAATGGCACCGACCATCATGTTGCCAACGGTCATGAGGTTCCGGTTTTCAAGCGATTCCAGCTTCAGACTGCGGCCCTGGGAGAATTGATTTGTTTGGTTTGTTGATCGGAGTTTCACAATTGTTTCTTTCTCGGAGACGTCTTTTGGGGTTGGTTCTAAGAGGAGTTACGCAGGGGCGCACGGTCAGTACACAGCGAAAGGCCCTTTTCTCGGAATATTTTTCGGTTGGCATGCAGGAAACACCTAACATGCTTTTAATACGTGAGTTATCGATCTTTACGTAGGTGAGACGGTTCGCTAATCTTCTCGCCCTAACACTGGCTCACTCGAGCTCCTTTCCGTGTTCCGTTCTTCCTGTCACAAGAGGATTTGCATGGTGTTTTCGTTTCAACTGGTCCGACCCTGCTCACTCGTCCTGGCTCTCTTGTTCGTTAGCAGTTCAACTGGCTGTTCGGTCATGATGGCGGCGAAAGCTCCGGGAAAGAAAAACCTGGGTGTGCTAACACCGGGGATGCCACGGGCAAAAGTGATTGCGGAATTAGGGGCACCCTTGGAAACGACTCGGGATCCAACGGAGATTCGGGATGTCTTTGGATTCAAACAGGGATACTCGACTCCCACCCGCGTTGGTCGAGCCAGTTTTCATGCAGTGGCTGATGTGATGACCTATGGCTTGTGGGAGATTGCTGCCACACCCTTGGAAGGGGCATTAGATGGGGAAGACGTGCGGGCGGAAGTGCTCTACGATTCTCAACAGTACGTGCAGCGCGTCGAATATTTTGCTGGTGCACATCTGACCAATGGAGGCCCCACGCTGGCTCCGTGGCTGCGCAGCAAGTCCACCCGGCAAACGGCTATCGTGGAATCTGCTGCCAAGAATGTAGATTTGTCCGCGGGAAACGAGCTCCAGCAACCTAATGCTGTTGAGGCCATCCTCGAGCGTTGAGTTCGCTAAAATACGGTCGAGTGGACTGGTTGCCTGGTGCGCGGGTTCCTTGCGGGTTTTGCGTGATATGCTGCGGACTGCTGGCAGAAGAGATCCAAGTAGGCTTTAATGAATGAGTGATTATTCATTCAGGCAGACTTTGTTACGATCGATCGTCAACGTGAAAAAGATTGTTTACAGAATACTGATTTTCACCCTGCTGGCTCCAGTCACTCTCTGGGGGCAACCGCCCGAGAAGGAAGAACCGAAAAAGGAGTGGGCTCGAAATCCCCAGAAGATTCCTTTTCAAAACGACTCGCACTGGACAGATAATCGCTGGCAGGCAACCGACGTCGGTCCATTTTTGACCGCCTCGATCGCAACGCCTGGTAAACCGACGCTTAAGGGAATTGCAATTCGCGTTGGCGATCAGCAGCAGGCAGCGGTCTGTTTTGATACGGCCCGGTTGCGGATCAGTGCCGCCTGGACAGGTGAGTTTCTTCGCTTCGGGCCCCGTCGCTTCGGCTTGATAGACCGTCCGGCCCCTGCTGGAAAGCTGGTTTTCCGGACATCGAAGACGGCTGGCTGGGCCCGTGGCGATCAGTTTACACCCCAACCCGGTGAGATCACGGACCTGACGGTTGAAAAGGGATATACTG
>JAYGDG010000458.1:0-1614 GCA_046583015.1 Pirellulaceae bacterium
TGCCTGTCCATTTCTCTAGCAAGCGACGGATCTATGGTAACGAAATTCATCCCGCCTACAGACGATTTATCTGTTGAAAGATGACTGAGACATTCAGAGGATTGAATAACATGATGAAGCCACCCCGGATACTGGCAAGCCGATGTTGGTCCCTGAACCTGGCGCAACGCCTCTCCAGGCCAAGCGGTTCCCTGAGAATACTGATGGTGCTGCTGGCAGCAGGGTCTCTCATCTCCGTCGGTTGCAAGAAAGAAACAGCCTCCACATCCACACCGGCAGCAACCAATGCCTCCGAGAGCCCCGCGCAAAATCCGCCAACCCCGCAGGCAACCGATGAGCCAGCACCGACGAAAACCGCTGAGCCAACACCGACCGACAAGAGGGCCACTAGCGAAACGCTGACTCTGGACGATCTCTTCCCACGCGATCATGTCCTGGACGTCCAAATCACCGTCTCCGACGAAGACTGGAACACCATCCGCTTCCAGTCACGTAACATCATGACGGCCCTATCGCCAAAACGTCAATTCGAGCCAATTGACGGGCCCTACACGTATGTCAACGCCCAGGTAACGATTGACGGAGTCGAATTTCCAACCGTTGGCCTTCGTAAGAAAGGATTTATCGGTTCACAAAGCTCTAGCCGACCGTCGCTCAAAATCAAGCTCGATCATGTCGACAAGAAAGCGAATATCGGAGGCCTGGACAACCTGACCTTTAACAACAACCAGCAGGATATCAGCCACATGAGCCAGTTCATGGGCTATGCCTTCTTCAATGCTGCCGGTTCACCTGCCCCACGCTGTGCATTGGCCAAGATTACTATCAATGGCAAGAACCTGGGCATTTATTCCCACGTCGAGTCGGTCCGCAAGCAACTGTTCAAGCGCGAGTTTGGCAGTGACAAAGGTACACTCTACGAAGGGACGGTCGTTGATTTCTTTCCCGAGTGGGGAGGGAGCTTCGAAAATAAGTTTGGCAAAGACAAAGCCGCCCGGAAAAAAATTCTACAACTCATCGAAGCGTTGGAGGGAGAAGAAGGGGATAAGATCCTCACCGAAGAGGCAACTGGCCGTGCCTGGGCGCCCAGGAATAATCCACAGCGCGGTGATGACGACCTCGCTGACTACCAGGGAGACACCGACCAGGTCGATCCCTCGTTGCCGGCAGCGACGGCCAAGATCGCAGCAATCAAGAAAACCCTCACCACGCCAACGCCCGAATTGGCCGCGGCCCAGGCAAAGTGGGAAGCCACGGTCATTCGTGAGCAAATCGCCCTCTCCCCCTGGTCGATGACCGGTCCCTTCCAGGAAAAGAGCTTTCAAGAGGCCTACGATAAGCCATTTCCACCAGAGCAAAAGCCGGTGGACCTGGCAACCAATTACGAATGGGGTGAGAGCACGCTCTCATGGGTCAGACCCCGGCGACTGGTCGACGGCATCCCCTTGCGGTTGGGTACCCAACCGAACGCAGCGAGGTATTTTTTCCGCACCATTACCGCGCTGACAGCCAGGAAGCTGGCCGTTTCCCTCGGCAGTGATGACTCCATCAAGGTCTGGCTCAATGGCAAGCTCCAGTTCGAAAACAAGATTCAGCGTGGCATTGACCAGGAAC
>JAYGDG010000459.1:0-4158 GCA_046583015.1 Pirellulaceae bacterium
GCTGCCTGGGCAATCTGCAGGTCCATTTCGGCCAGCTTGAGAGTACCTTCAGCTTTTTCGACCGCTGCCTGGGCCGTCTTTGCCGTTAACGGTTGTTGACCCGGCTTTGTGGCGGCCTCGGTCATTTTCACGGATGGATCCAATGGCTTGAGTGAGAATTCCCGGAATATGGGTAGCACGTCAAAGGTGGTAACTTGGAACTGCCCGTCGCGACGAGCCAGTGGCGTATGCCAGGCAACAACCAACTGGTCATTGAGAAAGGCATTGATCAAGGTCCCCCGGACCTGAATTCGCAGCGTATACTCCTTGCCCAACTCTACTGGCAGGGCCCGCATGCCGCCGGCGGGATAAATCCATTTGCCCGCCTTGTTATAGGAGGCATGCACCTTGGAGCCGCCGGCCACGGCGCTGGCATAGACTTGTTGCTCGCTGTCGGCGGCCGTGAACGGCTTTGTCGGATCTGGCTGGGTCACGTCAAACCCGAGTCCAACGCTGCGCCACTTGCTTCCTCCCCGAATGGTAAAGCGCACAGCTGCTTCAAAATCCCGTGGTGGGGTCACTTGCAATCGCAGGGCAGCCCGCTGGGCACCATCACGATTTTGTTCAACGTGCCCCGGCTTGTGGACCCACTGGCCGCCAAACAGTTTCCAGCGTTTCGTGTCGAGTGTTTGGAACGTGTCGTGAACCAGGAACTGTTCTGCCTTAGTCGCTTCCTTTTTTACCGGCATCGGCTGCGGATCCTTGGCTAGCTTGGCCAGCGTTTTCCTGGCCGCCGCCAGTTGATCCTCTGCTTTCTTTCGTGCCCCCTGGCTTGTTTCAATCTTCTTGACAGCCGCTGCCAGGTGGGCTTTCCGGACCCAAGGCTGACGCTCCGGTTGCCAGGCCTTGGCAGGCAAGCTAACCGCTTTGATCTGTATCGGTTTGAAAGACAACATCTCTGGCACACCAGGCTTCATGATGACCGACTTGTCCGGGTTCTTTTCGTTACCCCGCACGAACAGGTAGGTGGGGGTTTCCAATTCCCCGTCAAAGGCGCGCGGAATGCCGTCGCGCATCACATCTGGCTCACCGGGCAAGACATCGGTCCGCACGTGGTACGGTTCGAAAAACGCCCGCATCCGGTAGAAATCCTGCTGCGCAATCGGATCGAACTTGTGATCGTGGCACTTCGCACAATTGAACGTGAGGCCAAGAAATGCCTTCCCGACGTGTTCCACCGTTTCTTCCATCCACTGGTGACGATTAAACAGGAACCAGTTCCTGGCCAGGTAGCCGGTGCCTCGCAACTTGTCGAGATCCCCCGGATGCAATTCGTCACCCGCGAGCATCAGTCGTACCATCTGGTCGTAAGGCATGTCCTCGTTGAGCGATTCAACGATCCAGTCACGCCAGTGCCAGATGTGTTTCTGACTATTACGCAGTTGCTGGCCCAGTCCCCACCAGTCGCTGTAGCGCCAGACATCCATCCAGTGGCGTCCCCACCGCTCGCCGTAGCGCGGATCATCAAGCAGCCGTGTCACCACGCGCTGGTACCACTGCGGCGACTTGTCCTTTTCAAAGGCCGCGATCTCTGCCGTGGTCGGCGGAATGCCGATCAAGTCGATGTATAACCGCCTGATCAGAATCAGCCGCGGTACCTCGGCTTGAGGCGTGACGCCCTGTTGCTTGTATTTCACAGCCAACAAAGCGTCAATTGGATTATCAAGGTTACTGGTCGGCAGCGCTGGCCGTTCGATTCGCTGAAAGGCCCAGTGGTCTTGCGGAGCGATTTCCGCCACCTCATCCCGCGGAACAGCGGCGCCCGCTGCAATCCACTTGCGAATGCTGGCGATCTGTTCTGCCTCCAGCGGTTCTCCTTCTGGTGGCATGCGATGGTCGGGGTCGTCCGAGGTCACGCGAGCCAGCAGCTTACCGCTCTTGAGAATGCCGGCGTCGTGCATCTGTTGGGCCGTATCGAGCCGCATGTCCGACTCCTGTTTCAAAACGCCGTGACAGGCATAGCAGCGCGCCCGGAGAAGCGGCTTGATCTCTGCCAAGTAGAGCTGACCCTCCTCGGCTCGCAACGAACCTGCGAATGCCAAGAGGACCGACGGCAAGAGGAAATAACGGGCACGATTCATGAAAGGCTACTTTTTATGTGGTGAAACACGGTTCAAACACCTCTCTATGGTACCAAAAGACCCAGCAAATTGTCTCGCTGTTTCAGTACTGCAAGGCCGCTCTGAAATCACCTTTTCCCCTGCCCTTCCTCTGATATTTTCCCTACCTAGCCGCTGGGGGCGGATGGGCAACGGCTAAAAATTGGTTAAAACCAACAGATCGGCCAATCGTGCTGTCTCCAAAAATGACAAACAAGGAACGCGCCATGCACGCTATCAAGCTTCACACCCTGATCATCACTGGCAGTCTTTTTCTCGTGACAAGTCTTGCTAGCGGTGCCGAAGCCAACTCACGTACGAGAGCTAAAAAGCAGAGTTTTGTTTTGATCGTGGTTGACGACCTCGGTTACATGGACGTGGGCGCCTACAATCCGAAGACCTTTTACGAGACCCCCAACATTGATGCCTTGGCCCGCTCGGGTATGAAATTTACCGACGGCTATGCAGCCAACCCGGTTTGTTCTCCAACACGCTTTGGCATTCAAACCGGACGTTACCCGTCTCGCAAGAATGCCACCAACTTTTTCAGTGGTCGCCGTGGTGGACTGTTTGCCTCGGCCCCGCTTCACGATCGCATGGACCTGGAAGAAGTGACCATGGCCGAGGCGCTCAAGCAACAGGGTTACGCAACGTTTTTTGCCGGCAAGTGGCACCTGGGTCCCGAAACCCACTGGCCCGAGAAGCAGGGATACGATGTCAACCAGGGGGGCATTACCCGCGGTGGGCCCTACGGTGGCAAGCGATACTTTTCACCCTACGGCAACCCCCGTCTAACCGATGGCCCGGAAGGAGAACACCTGCCTGATCGCCTGGCCACGGAAACCTGCAAATTCATCCAACAGAACAAGGACCAGCCCTTTCTGGCCGTGCTGGCTTTCTACAGCGTACATACGCCTCTCATCGGACGTCCCGACCTGGTCGCCAAGTACAAGAAAAAGGCGGCTAACATCAAAGGTCCGGAATTCGGTGAAGAGGAGATGGTCTTTCCCAAGAACAAGGGCCCCCGCAAGGTTCGCATTCTGCAAAAACATGCCGTCTATGCCGCCATGGTGGAAGCGATGGACCTGGCAGTCGGCAAGGTACTGGCCAAACTCGAGGAACTGGGCCTCGAGGACGAGGTTGTGGTCTGCTTTACCTCCGACAACGGTGGCCTCTCCACTTCCGAAGGCTCTCCCACTTCCAACCTGCCGCTGCGGGGAGGTAAGGGCTGGCTTTACGAAGGGGGCATTCGCGAGAATTTTATTGTCCGCTGGCCCGGTGTCACCAAGGCTGGTTCCGTTTCATCGCACCCGGTGATGAGCACCGACTTTTTCCCGACCTTTTTAAGCTCCGCCGGGGCCAAGGTAGCGGGCGCCGGCACAATCGACGGGGTGAACTTGATGCCGCTGCTCAAGGGAGATAAATCCCTCGATCGCAAGAATCTCTACTGGCACTATCCGCACTACAGCAACCAGGGTGGTTTTCCCGGTGCTGCCATCCGGACGGGCAACTGGAAGCTAATCGAACGCTTTGAAGACGGCCGCGTTCACCTTTTCGATCTCTCCCAGGATATCGGCGAGCGTAACGACCTGGCTGCCAAGAATCCCGACCGTGTGAACGCCATGCGTAAAGACCTGCACGCCTGGTACCGGGAGGTGGATGCCAAGTTCTTACAACCAAAATCTGCCGACGGCCCCAAACCCTGGCAACCGTCGACAGATTAAGTCATCCTTGCCGCGCAGCCCCGCTGCGGCTAGTTCAGAATCGCGCTGCCGTGAATCAACTGACCTTTGTAAGCCAGCGCACTGGCCATGAAAGAATCATGCACCAGGGGCGGTGGGGAAGTCATTTCCGGAATCATCTCCGCAGCACTCCAATCGCCCATGCCCTCACTCCAGACCCGAGTCGACAAGTCAATCATGCCCTGGGCCATTAATCCCTGCAAACCTTCGAGACCTATCGGTCCGACCGCTTGACCAGCACGTTCATAGTACCATGAACCACCAGTTTCTTGAGCAGG
>JAYGDG010000478.1:0-2647 GCA_046583015.1 Pirellulaceae bacterium
CAGGACAATAGTGCCGCTCAAAAAATTGGCTTACGAACGGGTGACTGGATTGTGAGCTTCTCGGGTAAGCCAGTGGTCGACTTTAATGACCTCAAGAAGTTGATCGGCCAGTGGCGACCAGGTGACAAAACGACGCTGCAAGTCGTGCGAATCAACGCTCCCAAGTTCGGTAACCTGCGCAAGGCAGAAAATGTCAAAGCTGATCTTGCCACCACCAAACATCCACTGGGATTAAAAGTGACAAAACTTGCAGAGGATTCTCCCTGGTACAAGGTCGGGTTACGTGCTGACGATGTCATCCACAAGATTGATGGAGAGCGCATCCTCGACACGGACGTGCTAAAAAAAGAACTCAGCACATCAACCAATGGAGAGCTTCTTCAGATCATTTATTACCGTAACCCTCGACTGCAAAAATACGAAGTCGAGTTGGGTGAATGGGAATAAATTGCAGGCCATGCATTACTTCGCCTCCACGAAGAAATCTGTCACACGGCGAATCGCGTCCAGAATGTGACGAGCGACCGAGTAATGCCCGCCGGAATACCAGACGATTTCTGGTTTTCCAAAGGACTCCCAGAGTGCTAACGTACAGGATTTAGGAATCACCTCATCTTCCTTAGCGTTCAACATTAGCACGCGACGCCCGCGCACGTTGGCTCCATATTTGACCGGATCGATTTGCTGCATGGCCTGGAGAAAATCTTCCCGCGTCTTTCCCTGTTTAAGCCAGTGTTGCCGAATCTCTTTGACTTCCGACGACTCCCAGGCAATTCGACCCATGTCACCACCGGCCAGTAACAGACAGACATGCTTTAGCCGCGGCTCCACTCCAGCGACGAGAGCTCCAGTAATTCCCCCCAGACTAATCCCAAACAAACCCAAACGATCTGCGTCAATTTCCTCACGACTGCCCAGCCAGGCAGTTGCGCGACGAATGTCCAGCACCGCTTGCGTCATTGCTGCCACTGTCAATTGCGGATCCTTATCAATCATGCGACGGGCCACACCCGGAGGCCTCCGCGGACCGTAGTAAGGCATCTTCAACAACAAGGCTGCCACCCCTCGATGTGCCAAGGCATGGCAAAACATGCGAGACAACTCGAAATCGCCACCCAGGATGTGCAGAACCACGACACCCGGCACACGGTCTTCACGGTGTGGTCGATAATACTCACAGTGGACAGTATTGTTTTGAGGATGAGGTGTGACCACCGGTGATGGAAAGGTCAGTTTTGACATCGACAATTTCGGAAAGATCTCACCCAAGTCCAAACGCTGGTAAGGGAAAACATGTTTCTTGAGCTGGAAACATGTGGGAACATTCTTTCTAGCCACCGGCGGCACAAAAGTCACTTCCCCGGTTTCTGTCTTTTTCTCCTCTCCAACAGACCGTCCACGGCCCGTGAAAATCACCAGCATCACCACCAGCAGAAAAAAACAACGATGGGGAATCGGTAGCATTTGCAGTAGCTCCGCAAGCGAATCGAACGACTAGACCCGTCAGTTTACGAACTGATGTCAGTTTTTCCAAGCATAACAGAAGCCAGGCCACACCGTCACAGCGCAGGCTGAATCCCAGGCCTGTTAGACCAGAAGGCAAAAACCAGGTGAAAGAATAACAAAAATCGGCTATTCTTTAGAGAACTGGAAAAGAACTCGATTCAATAACGGCCGCGTCCGTTTTGAAGTACCTTCAAAAACCTGGAGAACCAGCCATGACCGACAAATCACGCCGACAGTTCAGCCAGCAGATGGTCGGCTCACTGCTTACGTTTTCCCTGCTCGAAACCCTGTTCGCGGAAAATCTGTTCTCCGCCGAAGTGAAGCCCATCGCAGCCAAATGGCTGAACGATCTGGACGCCATGGGAAAACAACTGCGTGGTGCAAAACTGACACAGATCCAGTGGCAGAAACAGGTCGAAACTCTGTTTGATCAGATTAACCTTTCGGAACTGCTTACCTTCATCGATTTCAAAAAACGGACCACAAACTTCCAGTTTCGCGACAAGGGCGAACGTTCCATGCGTTTCAAGTTCCCCGAAGTTGAAGGACTGCCTACCCAACTCGTCTTTGGGCACCAGATGTTTGGCATGAAAAAGAACCAGTCGGTCGTCCCGCATGGACACAACAACATGGCAACGGCTTTTCTCGTTCTCCAGGGAGAGTTCCATGGTCGTCACTACGATCGGCTCAAGGACGAAAAAGAACACATCATCATCAAGCCAACGATTGACGGACAATTCAAGGCAGGTAGCTACTCAACGGTTTCCGATGAAAAAGACAATATCCACTGGTTTAAGGCAACCAGTGACGAAGGTTACATCTTCAACATTCATGTCTTGAACGTAAAACCGGGACTCAGTGGACGCGTCTATATCGATCCAGCTGGCGAGAAAATTGCCGGTGGCAAGATCCGTGCTCGCAAAGTCAAGGCAGCCGAGGCCTACAAGCTCTACGGCTAAGCCAACAAGCGCATTCACTTGCCACTACCTCATGAAGCCCAGCTCGCCAAGTTTCCCATGAAAACCACACAACTTAACCACGTGGCCCTGCATATTAAGGCTGTCGACGTCAGCTGTGATTTTTATTCGCGAATCCTGCAACTGAAGTCAATTCCACGACCCGATTTTGACTTTCCCGGAGC
>JAYGDG010000516.1:0-4938 GCA_046583015.1 Pirellulaceae bacterium
AAGATTTTTCCCGGACCGGGGCGCTGCTCAGTGATACCGAAGATGTCGTCAATAACCTGTTTCTGGTTGACGGGGTCGAAGTGGCTGTGATCTTGCTCGAACAGCCCGACGGTGGCGTGAAGATCAGTTTTCGCAGTCGTGGAGGGCTAGATTGCAGTCAACTGGCCGGGCTTTTTGGTGGTGGGGGCCATCAAGCGGCCGCTGGTGCGTTCGTGAAAGGTTCCTTGGCAGAAGTCTCGGCCTCAGTTCTTGACGCTGTCCGGCCACAGATGCAATAATTCAACACGCTGTGACAGCTAGGAGCGAACAGATCAGGAAAGGAAGACAACTTGCCCGGGGCGTAACGACGAAAATCGCAGCATTTTTCATTGCCCCGAAATTCCACCGCCAACTGCCGTTTTGTTAGCAGGGAGATTGCTGGCAGCGGTACTTCAATCCAACCGCGTATTGTTGAGTTCGGTCAGTCTCTTGAACAGAGGGCCGCGACCTCAAAATAAGAAGGTGACTTTGTGTGTAATCTGTCCTCTTTCGCAGCCCGGCGGCAGCGGGCAGTGCGCTTAGAATAGGATCAACAAAAATGTCAAGTGGCACGGATACTCAGGAAGATCGAGCCAGTGGATCGGATGAAAAACGACGCAGCTTTCTCGTTGAGATAGCTGCCATCGTGGTCGGTGGACTGGCTAGTCTGGGTCCCCTGGCGGTCGGGTTGTATGCCGTCTTGAGTGAGCCATTTCGTGCGCGTAAAACCCCAGCAAACTTCTCTCGTGGTGATGGTAGTGATGGGACCAGCAGCGATGAGTACTTTGTGACCATGATAGAGTCTCTTTCGGATGACGGCTTGCCGCGCCGATTCGAGGTGATCGCGAATAAATTCGACGCCTGGAATTTTGTCCCGGACCAGCCGATCGGTGCCATCTACTTGAGTAAACAGGACGCAGCAAAAGAGAGCGACCAGGGTTTTGTCGATGAAGCTGGCAAGAAATGGTCAGTGGTCGCTTTCCACGCGACCTGCCCGCATGCCGGTTGTTCCGTTTCATTTGAGCAAACCGCAGCGGCATTCCTTTGTCCCTGTCATAACAGTTCATTCAATTCAGACGGTACCAAGAGAGATTTGGAGGGAAGTCACAATCCCAGCCCTCGGCCACTGGATCGTCTTAAAGTGAACGACGAGAAATTGGCCGGCGGTGAGGTATGGGTTGAGTTCTTCGATTTTTATACCGGTCGGGAAACTAGGATCAGGAAGGCGTAAGCAGTTCTATGAAATGGCTCGTTAATTGGATCGATGACCGCACGGGCGTCAAGCAGCTGGTGCATGAATCGTTATACGAGAATATCCCGGGGGGCGCACGCTGGCGTTACGTCTCGGGACGCATGCTGGTTTTTGCCTTTGTGACGCAGATTATCACCGGCATGTTTCTCTGGATGTTCTACAGTGCGGGCAGTCAAAATGCCTGGGCCAGTGTCTATCACATCCAAAACGTGGTTCCCGGTGGCTGGGTCTTACGAGGCGTCCATCATTTCATGGCACAGGCGATGGTGGTGTTGATGCCCGTGCATATGTTGCAGGTGATCTGGGACAAGGCCTACCAGAAACCGCGAGAGATCAACTACTGGCTGGGGCTGGTATTGCTGTTGCTTACGATGGGATTAGGCTTGACCGGCTATCTGCTGCCCTGGGATCAGAAAGGATATTTTGCCACCAAGGTAGCCACCGAGTTGATGGCGCTGCCTCCGCTCGTTGGGATGTCAATGCAACGGGAAGTGGTGGGTGGGGCCGAATACGGTCACTTTACCCTGACTCGCTTCTTTGCTCTGCATGCGGGTGTCTTACCAGCCCTGTTTGTCGGTGTACTGGCCTTGCACCTGGCGATGTTTCGGCGGCATGGAATCACTTCGGAAAGTTCCCCAAAACGGCCTGATCAATATTTTTGGCCGCAACAAGTACTCAAGGATGGACTGGCTTGCCTGATTCTATTTGCCGTCGTGATTGTCATTGTGTGCTGGCGCGGGG
The DNA here is from genome assembly GCA_046583015.1 of Pirellulaceae bacterium. Classification (GTDB taxonomy): domain Bacteria; phylum Planctomycetota; class Planctomycetia; order Pirellulales; family Pirellulaceae; genus JAZADA01. The sequence continues at coordinate 2,012 of JAYGDG010000516.1, forward strand.
GAGCGGAATTAACGGGCCCAGCGGAGCCGACCGAAGGATATAAAGCCGCCAGACCCGAATGGTATTTTCTTTTCCTGTTCCAGGCTTTAAAGCTGTTTCACAATGAGTTTATTGGTGCCATCGTGGTTCCCGGACTGGTCTTTCTTGTCCTGGTGATGATGCCCTTGCTGGCCCGCCACAAGTTAGGGCATGCGTTCAATGTGATTTTCCTGGTGCTCCTGTTTGGTACCGTTGCCCTGCTTACCTACCAGGCCTTGCAACAGGATTACTATGCTCGCTGGTATCCGAATGATGCGGATAAGAAGAAAGTTGCTACCTCGCAGGAGTTCTTGGATGCCAAAGCGCAAGCAGAGCACGATTACGAGCGGATTAAAGAGTTAATTGAGTACCAGGGAATTCCCTTGGAAGGTCCCAATAAGCTGCTGCGCGAAGATCCTGAAATCATGGGTCCGCGGTTGTTTGCCCGCAGTTGTGCCAGTTGTCACTCCTACGTGGGTGAGGGTGGCTCCAGCATCACGGGCCCCGTACCTGCCAAGGCTGATGCAGATGGTGAGATTTCTCCCAATGGAGCACCGAACCTGTATGGTTTTGCTTCGCGCAAATGGATTGAAGACCTGCTGACGCCGGAGAAAATTGCCAGTCCTGATTATTTTGGAAATACTGTGCATGGCCAAAAGGATGAAAACGGTGAATACGATTCCGCCGGGATGGTCGCCTTTGTTCACGATAATCTGGCGGATTTAAGTGCAGAGGAGAAACAGAATTTGATCAAAGTGGCGGCTGCGCTTTCCGCGGAAGCTGGTTTGATTCGGCAAGCCAAGCAAGACCAGGAATTGCCCCTGATTAGTGCCGGACGGCAACTGCTGACCGAGGAGATGGGCTGTACGGACTGTCACAAGTTCGGTGCAGTGGGAGACTTGGGAGCCGCCCCGGACCTGACCGGATACGGTTCCACAGAGTGGTTACGTGCCATGATCAAAGATCCGGAACATGAGCGCCTTTATGGGTACGAAGAGGGCGCCAACGATCGAATGCCGGCTTTCTCAACACCCGAGGCGCAGTTGCTAACGGATCACGAAATTGAGATGCTCGTCCGCTGGTTGCGACAGGATGATCGTGATCTGAAGGCCAAGCTGCAGCACCGTCAGAAGGCCCAGGCGGCCAGTTCTCCCTGACCTTAAGACCGTTTGTCACACCTGCCTGCAGGATCCCGCAAACGGCTCATGGCCGTTGTAATCCGTCTATTTTAACGAGACTCCTGAACTCTCGATGGTTGCGGAACATAATGGATGCAGTTTCCCGCAACAGTCACCGATTTTCATTGGTGGAAGACCTGCCAACTGGTTTTTGATTAGGCAGTAGAAGTGCAGTGGACGCTTAGCAAGGAAGTGACGATGTGGTGTAGTGATTGCCAACAGGATTTGCCTGGAATCGCTTCGGTCGAAGACGACCGATTGATTTGGTGTGCGCGCTGCAATGCTCTGATGACGAGCGTGTTGCAGCTTGCACAGGAAAGTGATGACTCCTCTCCGCAGAGGCCAGCCAGGAGCTATTGGCGGGACAGTCCGATGGCGATGGGACTGGATTACTTGCCAGCTGACGAAATGCCTTCCCCGGAGGATCTCAAGTTCTCAACGAGACGGGCACCTCTCGAGTTTCCGTGCCATGGTTCAGGACAGACTGGGACGGTGGGCAAACCTCTGGGCTCACTCCGAATGCTCTCAGCGGTTGGCTGGTTTTGTGTCTCGCTGGGCCTGTTGGGCCACTTTGTCAGTGCCATCGTGATGGGCTGGAGCCTGCGGTCTGGATCTGCTAATTGGTGGTTAGCTGGAACCGTCGTGTTCTTGGCCAGTCAGTTGTTGCTGTTGCTCGGTTTGTTGTTTCACCTGGACTGTATCTGGCAGCGACAGCGTTCAGCCGACTCTTCGCTGCGTCAATTGACTAGTCAAATAAGTGGGTTGCAGGAAGTGGTCCACCGATTATCGAGCAGCGAGCAGTCGCCCAAGTTCGACGAGGTAACAGGATCTCCGGATGAAACAGATCCGAAGACGCTCAGTGTCGTCTGGCGTGAGCAATGGGAAAGTCTGTCTCGGAGTGGTCGAGAACGAGATGCTGCTTGAATAAAGGATCATTGTGCCGGTGGCTGATGGCCGGTTTCATAGGTTCTGTCCCCGTCGAGAAGCGGTTGGTTGCAACTCGTGGTGAGCAACCGGTCAGCCGATTCGCTGGCGCACTTCTGAGAGACAATCGTCAATCGAGACGCGCCACTGCTGCAGGCTGTCACGATCTCGTATGGTGACAGTTTGGTCCTGAAGGGTTTGGCCATCGACGGTGATACAGTAAGGTGTGCCAGCTTCGTCTTGACGACGATATCGTCTTCCCACAGCCCCTTTTTCGTCGTAAAAGACATTGAAATGGGGTTTGAGAGCCGCATAGATTTCACGGGCAACTTCTGGCATACCGTCCTTTTTAACCAGCGGGAAAATGGCGGCTTTGATAGGTGCAATCCGGGGATGAAATTTCATCACGGTACGGGTTTGCGGTTTTCCTTTTTCATCGGGAGCTTCGTCTTCGGTGTAAGCTTCGCAGAGGAAAGCCAGCGTGGCACGATCCGCACCGGCCGAGGGCTCGATCACGTGGGGGACGTATCGCTCACCACTGAGATCATCCCGGTAGCTTAGATCTTTACCACTTCCCCGCCAGACGGGCTTGCCGTCGGCATCCCTTTCCAGTTCCAGCGGATTGGTATTGGGATCCAGTTTTCCTTCCATATGGCTACGGAGGTCAAAATCTCCGCGGTGCGCGATGCCTTCCAGTTCCCCGAACTCATTCTCGGGCAAGAACGGGAAAGCGTATTCGATGTCGGCGGTCCCAGTCGAATAATGGCTCAATTCGTCAGGGTCATGTTCGCGTAATCGCAATCGTTC
>JAYGDG010000649.1:0-4361 GCA_046583015.1 Pirellulaceae bacterium
CGACGCTCTTCCGATCTATCGTCCATCAGCACGGTTGTGGCGAGGGTTCCTGTAAATCAGGCTTGAGTGGGGCCTACGACCTGCACTGGCAGGCGCTGGCCCGCAAACATGACTGTGCCCTGCTGGCTCCCTCCTACGAACAACCACAGAAAGCTGACTGCCAGCTCTGGTGTGATCCGCGCAACGGCTCGGACCAAACGTTTCAAAAATGCCTCGTCGATTTGGGCAAGAAGACTGGCCACCCGGAGTTAACGAAGGTTCCCTGGGCCCTCTGGGGACACAGCGGCGGCGGGCACTGGGCCGGCGGCATGGTACTGCTTCACCCGCAGCGGGTGGCGGCAGCCTGGCTCCGCTCCGGTGTACCCCTGCTGGAAGCGAACCCGGATCGCCCCTCAATCAAACCCCACACGGTGCCCGCGGCGGCCCTGCAGGTACCGCTGATGTGTAACCCGGGTACCAAGGAAGGGGTCACGGTCAAGGATGGCCGGTTCGCACGCGTCTGGCCCGCCAATGAAGTTTTCTTTTACGGGGTTCGCGGCCAGGGGGGACTGATCGGAGTATCAGTCGACCCGCTGACGGCCCACGAGTGTGGCAACCAGCGTTACTTCGCCATTCCCTGGCTCAATGCCTGCCTGCAGCTGCGCCTTCCCAAAGTCAGCGGCCAGCCACTCAAGGCGATGCCGACCGACAAGTCCTGGCTCGCCAGTCCAACTGGTTTCAAAGCGGTTCCCGCCGGGAAATATGAGGGTGACCCGTTGAAGGCAGCCTGGTTCCCGACTGCCACCGTGGCCCGCGGTTGGATGCAGTACGTGAAAGACACGGCGGTGGTCGACACCACGCCCCCGCCGGCTCCGACACACCTGCAAGTCAAGGGAAACCAGCTCAGCTGGCAGGTAGCGGCCGACCTGGAAAGTGGCCTGGCCCGTTTTGTCATTGAGCGGGACAACCGTTTTCTGGCCAACCTTCCAGAAAAGGGCAAGAACCCCTTCGGACGCCCCCTCTTTCAGAACCTCCTCTACAGCGACACGCCCACTCAGCCGCTAGTCGCCCTGCAGTTTACCGACAGCAAAGCCGAGCCGGGCAAGACGTACACCTACCGCGTGATTGCCGTCAACACGGTCGGACTCAAGTCAGAGCTCTCTGCGCCGGCAGCCAGCGTCAACAAACGCTAACCCTTAAACCGAAAGAGCGACATGGAAGTATTTTTATCTTTTTTCTCCTTGATCCTGTTAAGCGCGGGCCTGGGTATCGACAACGGCTTGCTGATCGAGTTCTCCTTGAAAGGACTCAATCTGGAGCCAAAACGGCACCTGGTGTGGCGATCAGTGGCACTCGTTTTCGCTGCCCTTCTGCGAATTGGTTTACTGTTCAGCCTCTCGAGACTCTCCTTTCTGCAAAACCCCCTGCCAGATTATGCCTGGCTACCCAATCGCTGGTTCGCAAAACATCCCGAGAACCTGGACTGGATGAGCCTGGTTCTGTTCCTGGGAGGTCTCATCATCCTGGTAATGGCATTTTTTGAGTACTATCACAAATTGCGTGAAGAACTGCACGGAGATACACATGGCGCAAGCACGGCACCCACCGGAACACTCCGGTTTGTCGCGGTCATCGCTTACCTGGTCGGCATGAACATTCTGTTTAGCCTGGATTCCGTCTTCGCTGCCGTGGCAATCATGGACATCAACACTCATTTCTGGTGGATGGCCGTAGCGATCCTGATTGCCTCGCTGGTCATGATCTTCGGGATGATACCGCTGAGCACGATTATCTCCAAGAACAAGCATTTCGGCGTCCTGATGCTCTCCATCCTGGCCGTCATTGCCACCAAGCTGCTGGTCGATGGAACGGGCGCGCATTTTTCCAACGGCTTGCTGATTTTCATCATTGGGATCCTGCTACTAAACGACGCAGCCCAAGCTGTCATTGACCGAGCCAGCAAGACTCGGGAGGCTCGATTAAAAAAGGAAAGTCATTAGAACCCCAAGGGAAAAGCCATGAAGAAAAACTTCCTGATGATCCTCCTGCTGGCGATTGTACTGACGAGCGCTACAGTCAGCTCGGCCGCACCACCTAACTTTGTGATCATCTTCATTGATGACATGGGCTACGGAGATATTGAGCCCTTCGGATCGAAGATCAACAAAACCCCGCACCTGAACCGGATGGCCGAGGAAGGTCGCAAATTAACCTCCTTCTATGTCGCTTCTCCCGTCTGCACTCCTTCACGAGCTGCCCTGATGACCGGCTGTTACCCGCAGCGAGTCGGCTTACAAAAAGGCTCTGGGCACATCGTCCTCTTTCCCGGTGACCGTCACGGGCTCCATCCCAGCGGGATCACCATTGCCGAGACCCTGAAAGCCGCCGGTTACGCCACTGGCTGCTTTGGGAAATGGCACCTGGGTGATCAGCCCCAATTCCTTCCCACGACGCAAGGTTTTGACACCTACTACGGTATTCCCTACTCGAACGACATGTGGCCACCGCTAAAACGGTTCAAGTGTCCGGACCTGCCGGTCCTGCGAGATACCAAGGTGGTGGAATTGATTAAGGACATGGACGGCCAGGCGACACTCTGCAAAAAGTTTACCCAGGCGGCAACTGACTTCATTCGACAAAACAAGAAAAAACCATTCTTGGTTTACCTGCCCCATGCCTTCGTTCATGGCCCTCGCAAGGCTTCACCGGAATTCATGGCCAAGGCCAGGACGGTCGAGCAGGCACAAGTCGAGGAAGTCGACTGGAGTGTTGGCCAGATCCTCAAAACGCTCCGCGAGGAAGGCCTCGCGGAAAACACGCTGGTCCTCTTCACCTCCGACAATGGCCCCGCCGGCGGTCTCTCTGCCGGTCCCCTGCGAGGCAGGAAGGGATCCGCCTACGAAGGTGGCCACCGTGAGCCGACCATCGCCTGGTGGCCGGGCACCATCCCGGCCGGAACCTCGTCTGCAGAACTGACCACTGCCATGGATCTGCATCCTACTTTCGCCAGGATGGTAGGCCAGTCGATGCCGACTGATCGAGTGATCGATGGCAAGGACATCGGGCCGATCCTCCTGGGTAAACCGGGCGCCAAGACACCGCACGACCGATTTTTCTATCAACAGGGTGGACGGCTGGCCGCCGTCCGTGCCGGCAACTGGAAACTGATGGTCAAGGGTGAACTCTACAATCTTGAGTCGGACCTGGCGGAAAAGAAGAACGTGGCCCAGGCCAATCCTGCCGTGGTGAAAAGACTGCAAGGCCTGCTAGACGAATTCCGCCAAGATCTGCAAAAAAACTCGCGGCCTGTCGGGCTCGCCAAGAACCCGCGGACCCTGGTTCCACGGCCGGGTGTGCAAGGGGAAGAGGGTTTTCGCCCAACGCTTGACTTGAAGTAAGCACCGCTGCGTTGGTGGCAATCTCCGTCGTCTGTTATCCAGGTACATCCATCGCATCAGGCCAACGATCCCTCCAGGGCTGAACTTGTTCAAAGGCCCGGGCAGCTCGCAGCACGAGGGCGTCGTCAAATCGTCGTCCCACGATCTGCAGGCCGACCGGCAGGTTCGCTGCGCTCCAGCCGCACGGGACGCTGGTCGCAGGCTGGCCCGTCAGGTTGAACGGGTAGGTGAACTGGGTCCATTGCAGTTCACCCTGCTGCTGGCCTGGAAAGGGATCGGCATTGTCCTGGCCTACCGCAAACGGCGGGACCGGCAAGGTTGGTGTGATTAAGAGGTCAAACGATTCAAAGACCCGTCGCACCCGCTGCCAGAATTCGTTGCGCTGTGTTAGTGCATCGCTGTAGTCGAGACCACGCAGCTTAAGAGCATCTTCAACGCAGGCACGCAAACCGGGATCCAGTAAGTGGCCCTGCTCCTCCACGATGCGTCCAAGCCTGGCAGCACTCGCCCCATAAAAGAAGACTCGCCAGCATTCGTAGGGATCACTCCAGTCGAGTTCGACCTGTTCTACAACAGCCCCGGTTTCCGAGAATCGCATTGCGGACTGTTCACAAAGCCGCGCGACTTCCGGGTCAACGGTCGCGAAGCCTAAATCGGGACTGTAGGCAATTCGAACTTGTTCGATTCCGCGGTCGATTTCAACCAGGTAATCGACAGCCGCCGCCGGCAGCGAATCCGGATCTCGTTCATCGGGACCGGCAATCACGTTAAGTAGTAAGGCAGAATCTTCCACGGTCCGCGTCATACCACCGATATGTCGAAGCGACCCAACGGAAACCCCCGGCCAGGTTGCTACCCGCCCGTACGATGGCTTATGACCCACAAGCCCACAGAATGACGCTGGAATCCGGAGCGAACCACCGCCGTCGGTTCCAATCGCGATCGGTCCCAGCCCTGCTGCCACCGCTGCCGACCCGCCGCCGC
>JAYGDG010000652.1:0-1778 GCA_046583015.1 Pirellulaceae bacterium
TGATCCGTGTCCCCTCCAGGGAGAGTTGTCGCAGGCTGACCCAGCGGCCCAGTCCTGCTAGTGCCCGCTCGTCCACACGGGTAGCAGTCAGATCTAACCAACTCAGTTGTGTCTGGTCGGCCAGTTTTAGCAACCCGTTGTTAGTTACCTGGGTATGGCCCAAAACCAGCTTCTGCAGTTGCCTGCCGGGGGCCAGCGCAGCCAGATCACGGTCCCGGACCATCAGGGAGTCATGGTACTGTCGATCCAATGCCATGTTTGTTTGCGATGTCAAGGAAGACAACGTCGCTTCCCGGTCACTGCCGCGATAGATTTCCCGCAAGTAATCGATGAACGCTTTACGATAGCGGCCCGCATCGCCTGTCATGAAGAAATGGGTTAACCCGGCTGACTGACTATAGAGAGACCTGATCTCCGGGTGGTTCTGTAACTCGACTTGACCGTAGCCAAGCAGTTTTTCCAGGGGCAGGTAAAACTGGTTGACATACTTGTGGTAGCGGGCGGTTTGCAGTCGATTGGCTTCAAAACCGCCGAGCGTGCAGTAGCCGTCGAGCATCTGGAGAGACTCCAGGTAGAGCGAGATCCCTTCGATGGCCCAGAAATTCTGCTGTGCGCCAACCGTTTCAATGGCCTGGCCCCGCTCCTGGAACAGCTGATGGGTTGCCTCGTGGTACCAGGTAGCCGTTAACGCAGGTTCCGACGCAAAAAAATAAGAACTTTTTCCACTCTTGTCGTAGTAACCCGTCGTGATACTGATCTGGGGCTGGTTCCTGGAGAAGTAGTCGACGTATTGCTGGCGATCGTCAAAGAGAACGACACGGTGTAGTTTATGCACTGGCCACGGCTGTAAATCTCCAGCAAGCCGAGCCTTGAGAATGGTGGCATCTCCCCAGTAACGAAAGAAAACTTGCTGCCAAACGCGGTGCAGCTGTTCCAGTTGCCGCGCTAACTCGATGCCGGCCTGGGCACTGCGATTGGTGGTAACTTCGAAATGCGTACTGCGAATGGTCCAGTAGGAACGAGCGGCCCAATTCAAGCGGGCATGTCGAGCGCGGCCAGAGGAGACTCGCGGTTTCCGAGCGGGAGTTTTGGGGAGCGCCACGATCTTGGCCGCTTGATCGTGCGTCGGGTCGGCGTGGAGGACTTCGAATAGTAGCTGATAGGCTTGCCCAGGCTGGTCCGCAGCCAGCAAGGGTTCGACCAGTGCGAACAACTGTTGGGCATGGGCCTGGCGATGTTTGGTCAGTTCCTGGTGCCAGAAGCGGACGGTTTGTGAGGCACTGACAGCAGGTTTCAGGGGATCTTGCCTGGAGGGCAGAAAAATCACCTGCTGGTCGGGGCGACGAACAATCTGCCACTGGCGAGTTTGTTTTGCTTGCGCGGGCAGTTTCAGTTCATCGCAGCGCTGGGCGAGTGTGTTGAGGGCAGCCTGCAAGGTAGCATCTGCTTTGGCTCGCAGTTGCCTCAAGGGCTCCCCCGCAGCGTTGCCGTCGGCCGCAACCAGCAGCATCAGGAGCCAGCCGCTCAGAAAACGGCGAGAACTTACCAGCGATGAAAGGACCAAGAGCCTGTTTTCCGTTAGGGGTTGTGAAGCGGGCTGATCGCTTGACGATCAGACATGACGCACGTGTTATTCTAACACTGCCAGTCTCTCCAGGCAGGGATCGATTTTAAGAGCCCTTGGAGAGAGGAGAAAACCCGGTGTTTCTAGAGAGAAACACCGGGTTTTGTTCCTTGCTTGAACCCTGCTACTCGTCAGCAAAGGCGGCATCGAAGGC
>JAYGDG010000714.1:0-7211 GCA_046583015.1 Pirellulaceae bacterium
GTAATGATCTCGGTCCGCAGCTTGTTCTCCCAAATATAAGGAGTTGCCCAGTTACTCCGCTCTTTCCGCTCAACTTCCCAAATCGTCGCCCCCGTTCGCTTATTGAGTGCCGTCAACGTCGACTTCTCGTCATTGTCATTAACGATGTACAAACGATCGCCATGAATCACTGGAGAAGATGCCGTACCCCATCCAGAACGCACCTTGTGTCTTGGCAATTCTCTCTTCCAGACTTGTCTCCCCTGCAAGTCCAGACAATAGATGCCAAGATTTCCAAAAACTACGTAGACATGCTCACCGTCGGTAACCGGTGTTTCTGATGCATAGCTGTTCTTGAGATGGATGGGAGTCTGTGGGACTCCCTGATGAACTTCCTTCCGCCAGAGAAGCTTGCCTGTCTCAAGATCCAGGCTCAAAACCACCCAGCGATGTGGCGACTCAGCTGGCTGCAGGCGATTACCGCCGAAATAGAGGCCTTTCTTTGGGAACTCCGAAGCCCCTTCATTGATCACGGTCGTCAGGAAGATCTGCTTACCCCACACGATAGGAGACGACCAGCCTCGTCCCGCGATGTCCGTCCTCCAGGCAACATTCTCCGAACTGCTCCACCTGGTGGGAAGATTCGCCTGATCCGATACTCCAGCAGCATCCGGGCCACGAAAATTTGGCCAGTTGGCATCCGCCGCCAGTCCCAGAGAACTGACAGAGAGCAGACAACACCCCATCATCTTTGTTAACAGCATCTTCATGAAATATCCTCCCTGAGGGATTTTCCCGAAACCTGCTGTTTCATTGTATCTGCTAACAGATTTTAGCAACACCGAAAGCATTGGCTGCTAATAACCTTCTTCCCAGAACGATTCCTGACATCGTGGACTTCCCGATCAGTTCATGGTAGCCTGTCGACAGACTATTTATATCTTCACCAATGCCTTCCGAAGGGGTAATTCGACGATGACATGTCTAACGAGATTCGGCCTTGGGCTGGCACTTCTAGGAGTACTTGGTTTGACTGGAACAGCGCAGGCAGAACTCAAAACAGGGGATTCCGCGCCTCAATTCAAACTTCCGGGAAGTGACGGAAAAACATACCAACTCGCTGACTTCAGCGGGAAACAGGTTGTCGTAATTGCCTGGTATCCAAAAGCTTTCACCGGTGGCTGAACGAAGGAATGCGAATCACTCCGTGAGAGTGGTGCCGAGTTAAAGAAATTCAACGTTGCCTACTTTACGGCAAGCTGTGATACAGCGAGTACAAATGCGAAATTCGCAAAGAGCCTCGACTTAGATTACCCAATCCTCAGCGACCCTGGAAAAGCCGTTGCCAAGTCTTACGGTGTTGTCACGGCAACTCGCCCGGTCCCCCACCGCTGGACTTTTTACATCGGAACCGATGGAAAGATACTCCACATTGATAAAAAAGTGAGTAGCGGTTCACACGGCAAGGACATTGCTGCCAAGCTCAAAGAGTTGGGGGTTAAGCAGAAATAGTCAGGCAATCGGATTAACAAATTCAACCGCTCAGAGAACTTCGCCGACTCGCTCGGCGAAGTTTTTTGATGCGCCAGTCACTGACCCCACTGCTCGCAAATCAGGCAGTTTTCCCAGCCAGCAGGTTGCGAAACTCGTCCTCGCTAATCACCGCCACGCCCAACTGCTGCGCCTTAGTCAATTTACTGCCAGCCTTTTCCCCTGCCAACAGGTAGTCCGTCTTACCTGAAACCGTCGAGGCAGCCCTCCCTCCATGCTGTTCAATCAACTGCTTCACTTCCTGTCGAGTGTATTGGACCAAGGTACCGGTCACCACAAATATCTTGTCCGCAAAGACGGTTGATCCCCCCTCAGCTCCATCGTCGGCACTGGTCATCATGACACCCAGTTCCTGCAAATCCTTGACCGTCCGCTCCCCGTAATCGCTGTGCAGAAAACCATGAATACTCTCGGCGATAATCTGGCCAATCTCATCGGTCTCACTTAATTCGGCAACTTCGATCTGCTGCAACTTCTCCATGGAACCAAAAGTTCTCGCCAGGATAGTCGCCACGCGGGCACCCACATGGCGCATGGAAAGAGCGTTCAGCAACCTGGCCAATCCGCGACCTTTACTGGTTTCAATCCCCTCCAAGAGATTGGCTGCCGATGTCTCTCCCATCCGTTCCAGTTCTGTCAGTTGCTGCGCCGTGAGTCGATAGAGGTCTCCATACCCGGTAACCAGCCCCGTCTCAACCAGTTGAACGACTAGTTTATCCCCCAATCCCTCGATGTGCATCGCGTTACGACTGGCAAAATACGAAAGACGTTCCTTAAGTTGGGCGGGACATTGCTGGTTGGGACAACGAATGTAAACACCCCCTTCATCCTTAACCAGCGCGGTTGAGCACTCGGGACAGGCAACGGGAAAAGCAAAGGGAGGCAAGTCTTGCTGGCGTTCGTGTTTTTCGACACGAACAATATGGGGGATGATCTTACCGGCTTTTTCCACCACGACCACATCCCCAATCCGAACATCCTTGCGTGCAATTTCGTCCGCGTTGTGAAGGCTGGCCCGACTTACCGTGGTCCCAGCCAACTCAACCGGTTCCAGTTGAGCCACGGGTGTAATGGTACCCGTTTTTCCAACTTGCACCGTGATATCCTCTAAACGTGTAATCGCCTCATATTTTTCCCACTTGTAGGCAGCAACCCAACGGGGGCTCTTGGCAGTCGCACCTAATCGTTCCCGCTGGTCAAACTGGTTCACCTTGACCACCAGGCCATCTACTTCGAAATCAAATTCGTGCAATTGTTCACTAAGAGTCTCACAATACTGTTGTGCGTTCGTGAAATCATCAAAACACTTCACCGCTGGCGTGCAAGGCAGACCCAGCTCACGAATCTCCGTGAGGAAACTCCAGTAATCGCTAGCAGAAATACCTTCGCAATAACCCACACCATGGCAAAAAATTCGCAAGGGTCGGGTGGCACAAATACGCGGGTCTAGCAAACGGATACAGCCAGCAGCTGCGTTTCGCGGGTTCTTGTAGAGTGGCTCTCCCTGCTCCTGTTGCCGCTCGTTGAGTTGGACCAGGTCCGAATTGGCGATATATACCTCGCCACGCACCTCCAGTATGGGAGGAATATGCTTTCCCGACAATCGTAACGGTAGTCCACAAATCGTGCGCAGATTGTGGGTTATATCATCCCCCACCATTCCATTACCACGCGTCGTGCCTCGGACCAGCAACCCGTCTTCATAGATCAGCGAAGCCGCCACGCCATCAATCTTCAACTCGACAATCCACTCGATCTGTTCGCCTTCGAGCAACCCTGAAACCCGACTTTGAAACTTATTGAGTGCTTCCAAGTCGTAGGTATTCTCGATCGACAGCATCGGCAGACGGTGGGGAAACTGCTGCAAGTGATCGACCGGCTGTTCGCCAACTCGCTGAGTCGGGCTGTCTGGCGTCACCAGTTCAGGATACTGCTGCTCGCACTGCTCCAACTCTTGCATCAATTGATCATAGGCATGATCACTGATTTCGGGCGCTGCCTCAATGTAGTACTTGCGGTCGTGAACACGGATTGTTTCACGCAGCTCTTTAATGCGATTGACAGCATCACGGTCCATGTTCAGATCAACCCTTGAAACACTTCACCACTATGTCTCAGCGCCACATTCCGGTACCACGGAAACATTCTTTTGAGTTGCCGAATTTGGTACCAGGCAAAGAAACCTCAACGGAACTTCTCCCGTGTTACGGAACTGGTGTACTTCATCGGGTTTCACCAGGATAACGTCCCCAGAATTCAGGGGATGCTCCTGGTCACCCTCCAGCACCACGCCCTCCCCTTCCAACACGAACACTTCATGCTCGTAAGGATGATGATGCTTGGGCGTATAACCGCCAACGGCGACATCAAATTACCTCATAGCAAAATTAGGAGCACCGTCGTCCGGTCCCAACAACCAGCGAACCGTACATCCGTGGGCTCCTTCCATTTGCACCGGTTCCGATGAAACTTGCTGATAATGTTGAACTTTCATGGCATCCTCACTATTGAACAGTTCTTAAGACTCGGCCGGAGAGGTCGTCTCTTCGGCGTTTGAACTGGTGGCCAACTCACTCTCATCCACCTTCGATAAACTGCCTGCTGCAGCAGATAACTCTTGGCGAGTTTCCAGCCAACTGTCGGTGGCAATACAACCAATCGTCGCCAAGGCGAGTACGGCTAACTCAATCAGCATGGTTTTCGTTCCATGCTTGTCGAGAAACTCAAAAAGTGGATGGCCCGTCAACCGTCCAGCAGATGCCTGCTGCTCAGCATTCAACAACTCCGGGCCGTGAACATCGGTAAATGTCATCACGCCAAAACCGCAAGCCGTGATCGCAAAGGCCAATCCGGTAACAACCAGCAGAACATAAAACGGGTTCTTCCGCATACCTTGAGCCACGATACCACTTTTCCTTTACAGACCGTCTTTACCAGTCGCTGCCCGAGAAGCGGACAACCGTTCCATAGTTCTACTAAGAAACTAATTATAGCACAGCATCACAAATCGTTCTCGTCATCAGTGACCACTAGTCACTGGCCAGTAACGCTTCTATTATGAGGGATTTGACGCACCAAGAAATCGCTGGCCGGGTGAGAACTTGCCGTTGAATAAGAACAGCAATAACAGCCAAATTGAACTACGCGGTGTGAATGTCCATAATCTCAAGAACTTGGACCTTGATATTCCTCACCATCAATTAATCGTTTTTTGTGGTGTCAGCGGCAGCGGAAAAACAAGCATTGCCCTCGATACTCTCTATGCCGAGGGGCAACGCCGCTACATCGAGAGTTTTTCCGCCTATACACGACAGTTCCTCGATCGACTGGACAAACCGGCCGCCGATCGAATCGAAGGCATACCCGCTGCCGTCGCCGTCACCCGTAAAAGCACCTCTCCTAATAGTCGCTCCACCATCGGAACCGCCACGGAAATCGCCGACTACCTGAGATTACTCTATGCCAAGATTTCCCAGCCCTACTGTCGCGGCTGCAACCGTCCGCTGCTAGAACATTCACCCCAAACCGTTTCTCAGCAATTGAGCAAGCTGCCGGCTGACTGCCGCTACCTGGTCACCTTTCCGATAATCCCCACGTCGGATATTTCAGGAGAATCTCTCAGCGAACAGATCCAGCAAGATGGTTTTGTTCGTGTTATCGTCGGGGAAGAAACCATTAACCTCGGCAATGATCCTCTTCCCAAGGACCTGGGCAACAGCAACCTGCTGGTCGTGGTTGATCGTCTCACGGCCGGAAAAACAAGCCAGCAACGGTTGTACGATTCGCTCGAAACGGCCTTTCAGCGAGGCCAGGGACAATGCTACGTGCTGGCAGAGAACGACGACTCCCCGGACCGAAAAATCGACGGACGTGACTGGCAGCAATCAACATTCAACCAGTCGCTACGCTGCGATGACTGCGACTTGGACTATCCAACCGCCGAACCCCGTCTCTTTAGCTTCAACAGCCCCCTGGGGGCCTGTCCGGAATGCGAAGGGTTTGGCAGCGTGGTGGCGATCGACATGGAGCGTGTTGTTCCCGATACCAGTAAATCCCTGCGCGAAGGTGCCATTGCTCCCTGGAATTCACCTGCCTATCGTCACGAGTTAGACGAACTACTGGAATTAGCAGATGACTACAGCCTGCCGGTTGACGTCCCCTACCACGAATTAACTGCCGCTCAACAGCAGTTGATCCAGGAGGGTGTTCCGGAACGAGAATTCGGTGGCTTGCAAGGTTTCTTTGCCTGGCTGGAACGACGTAAATACAAGATGCACTTGCGGGTGTTCTTGAGCCGCTGGCGCAGCTATCGAACCTGTCCCAGTTGCCAAAGTCAACGGTTGCGCCCTGAATCCCTGGCCTTCCAGATCTCACAACACCATATCGCTGCCCTGGCAGCCATGAAGATTGACCGTCTGCAAGAATTCTTTGCCTCGCTGGAACTGACACCCTGGCAAGAGGAAGTCTCCTCCTTAATACGCCAACAGCTTCAATCTCGCCTTCACTTCCTGCAGTCCGTCGGCCTTGGCTACCTGACCCTGGATCGCCCCTTGCGCACGCTCAGTGGCGGTGAGTCACAACGTGTTGCTCTCACCACGGCACTGGGCTCAAGTCTCGTAAACATGCTCTATGTCATGGACGAACCGTCCATCGGACTACATCCTCGTGACGTCACCCAACTGGTCCAAGCCATCGAGAACTTGCGTGATCGAGGTAACACGGTTGTCCTGGTGGAGCATGAAGAAGCGATGATTAAAGCGGCTGATCATCTTGTCGAAGTCGGCCCTGGAGCCGGAAACCACGGTGGGGAAATCGTCTTTAGTGGCAGCCTGGAGGAAATGAAAAAGTCTGACGACAGCATTACCGGGGATTACCTGATGGGTCGACGTGGTCATTTCTCTGAACCCCGGCGACGCGCTCCCACTAACGGTTGGATCACACTGGAAGGTGCCCGCGGGAACAACCTGCAGTCGCTGTCCGTTAAATTCCCCTTGGGACTGCTCTGCCTGGTTACCGGGGTAAGCGGGTCCGGTAAAAGCACCCTGGTACAAAACACCCTCCATGCCGCCCTCTGTCGACGCAAACAAAAGGATGCTCCCAAGCCACTTGACTACGACGAGATCATTGGAGACGGACAAATTGATGATGTCATCATGGTCGATCAGAGCCCGATCGGACGCTCCCCTCGTTCCAATCCTGTCACCTACATCAAGGCCTTCGACCAGATTCGCAAGGTCTTCACCGAGACGGTCCAGGCCAAGACCCGCAACTACAAATCAGGTCACTTTAGCTTCAACGTGGACGGGGGCCGCTGCCAGACCTGCCAGGGTGCAGGCTCGCTCGAAATCGATATGCAGTTTCTCGCGGACGTCTACATGACTTGCAAAGACTGCGGCGGAACACGATATCGCAAGGAGATCCTGGAGGTCAAATACCGGGACAACACGATTGCCGACGTGCTGAATATGACGGTACGGGAAGCTTTTTCATTTTTCCGTGGTCAAACCAAGGTCCAGAGCCGGCTCAAACGACTGATCGACGTCGGCTTAGACTATCTGAAACTTGGTCAGCCAGCCAATACACTCTCGGCCGGCGAAGCTCAACGTCTTAAACTGGCAGCTTACACCGCTAATTCAACGCGCCAGCGGACACTCTTCATCCTGGACGAACCAACGACCGGA
>JAYGDG010000763.1:0-3554 GCA_046583015.1 Pirellulaceae bacterium
CGCGAGTGTGATTTCTCCACTACCATTCTGTTTGCCACGAACCATCAGGTTGCGCGAAACATGCAATGCGCCAGTGGGATCCGTGATCTTTACCAGCCGAGTGACATCAATGACATTGCCGGATTTAAGTTGCCCATTGACTACGATCTGTTGATAGTCATAGCGGTGCCTCAGTTCAATTCTTCCAGGCTCCACTTGCAGAGCGGTCAATGGATCTGAAGCTGGCAGTGCCACCGGGTCCACCTTCTGCTCGCTGGCTGGAATGGTCAGTTTGGTTTCAGAATCCGTTGTTTGCTGTCCGATTGTGACGGGCACGAATTCGGCTTTTAATTCCAATGACTCGGTATCCAGCAATCGTACGGTACCATCAGAACCTGCAACGGCCACCTGGGTTCCGTCGTGATTGAAAGCCACGGCGTAAACACCACCCTGCTCAATCACGGTTTCCGACAAAACCTTGACACCATCCTTGCGGTACTTGTCCAGCTTTTCCTTTTCAGCCGCGGAACGTTTTAACGATCGTTTCTGCATAATGGCCAGGATGTCTTTGGGAAGTTTGGCGTCAAAATCGTAGGCGTAAATTCGCACGTCCCCGCTTCCGTTGTAGCTGCTTCCGGCTACGATCTTCTTGCCATCGGGACTCACGGCGACGCTAAAGATGCGACCCCGTAGTTTTGGGAAGGAACGAATTAAGTTGGCGTTGTCACCAATCACACGCTTACTCGTGCGCAACATGCGAAACACCTTGGGTACACCGTCAGCACCGCCGACGAGGATTTCATCACGCTCCGGATGACGATCAATGGCAGCAATGCCGCCCTTTAAAGCGCCGGGAGTAATCGAAGTGATGTTGTCAATAAACCGCTGCGTGGCGACTTCGGTTAGCTTGACTGTCCGGTCGCGGCCGACCGACATTAAGTGAGTCCCCTTGACGGAAAAGACCGTATCCAATGGCCAGTCATTGTGAGCTCCCTGGAAGAGGACTTGCTTACCCGACTGAGAATCAATGGCGCGGATCGTATTGTCCGAGCAACCAAAGGCAATCAGCTTGCCGTCTGGTGACCAGGAGACACCGTAAAGCGTGTCGTAAGTAACCAGGACAGAGAGAGTCAGCTTGCGCTTGGCAACGTCCCAAACCTGGACTTCACCCGTACGGCCGGGAGATCCACCGGTTACCGCAAGGCGCTTCCCGTCCGGCGAAAAGCGAACTGATTCAATCCGCTCAGAAATACCGACCAGGCGAGCTACCAGGCCACTGCCGTCTGCCTTGTGTAACAGCACCTCGTGAAAACCAGCGACCGCCAGCAGCTGACCAGCGGGCGAAAAATGGACCGACGTGATGACCGGTGGCCTGGTATAGACCGGCGGGTGATCCATGTCGTAACGCAGTTGGGCACTCGGCGGTGTGTCGTCTTTGGCCCCCTGGGTGATCCACTTCTTGATCAGTTCGATTTCAACATCGGCCAGCGGTTTTTTTCCTTTGGGCATCTCTGCTTTGCCATCTTCCACCTTGATCATGTCGATCAGGAAACTGGTGTCCGGTTTTCCCGCGATCACCGCCTCCGCTTCGGATTCACCACCGGCCAACAACTTGTCGAAGGACGTCATGATGTATTTGCCACTCGACTTGGCAGGCTGGTGACACCCCTGGCAATGCCTCTGGAAAATCGGCCGGATCTGATCGTAATAACTGACCTGTCCGTTGTCGGTCGATTTGTCAGCTTCCTCGGCAGCTTGCAGGAGCGAGACGCAGAAAATCCCACACAGAAAGGCAATCAGGGTTAACCAGAGAGGTCGTCGAAAAAACATGGGCAGATTCCTTGCAATCCCAATTATTCGTTGTTGGCAGGACAGTTACCCTCTATTTTGGCCGAGATGTAGCGAATTTACAACTGCTTCCTTCGACTGGAACGGAGCGATTGAAGCTGTTTTTCCATCTGAAACGACAGATTCTAAGACGGGATAGAGAAATTCCCTCGGCGAGCTTCGCTTTCTAGAACAACTCCGTAATCGGATTGCCGTGGTAGATATAGTGGGGCCGGTTCGATTCATCACGCCAGGCAGCTTGAGGAGGCAATCCGAGGGCATGATAAATCGTTGCCGCGAAGTCCTCGGGACGTTGAGGTGCGCTGGCCGGATAACCGCCAATTCGGTCCGAACTGCCGATGACCGTACCCCCTTGGATCCCCGCACCGGCGAACAGTGCGGTCTGCACGGCTCCCCAGTGATCACGACCAGGAGTCTTGTAGGCATTAGGGACCTTAAATATCTTGGGCGTTCGCCCGAACTCACTGGCGATGACCACCAGGGTTTCTTGCAAACGCCCACTGGCTGCCAGGTCTTCCAGCAGGGCAGCAATAGCCTGGTCCGCGGGTGGATAGAGCCAGTCCTTGGAGATCTTGAAGATTCCTCCGTGTAGATCCCAGGTGTTGTAGTTGCCCAGGTTTGCCTGGACCAGTGTGACATCAGCTTCAATCAGGCGTTTGGCCATCAATAACGTCCAGCCGAAGAGGTTACGACCATAGCGATCCAATGTTGCTTCATCAGCACCCGTAACGTCAAAAGCGCGACGCACCTTTTGATCGGTGAGCAGGGAAATAACCGATTGACGGAAGCGATCCAGTTTTTGCACGTTGGCAGCTTTTTCCAGGGTCTTCCGCTGCTGGTCAATGCTGTTGAGTAACTGGACCCGATTTGCCATCCGCCGGCTGGTCAGCCCTGCTGGCAGCTTGAGAACCGGGGCTCGAAAAACCGACTTGTCAGTCACCAGGCTTTCGGTCCGACGACAATAGGCATGGTCGGGATAGGCTCCTTTGACATCTGCCCCTCGATAGGGTGAGGATTCCAGGAACCAGGGATCGTAACGGCTACCCATGAGCCCACCGAATTGGCCGGGAGTTACGACGCCACCCTGGTTCATATTGAGCAGTCGCTGGGGAGTTACTACGGCCGACGGCAAACTGGCACTTCGCGACGGCATCAAGCGACCAACCGTTGCCGTGATCGACGGCCAGTCGGTCGGTTGCGGTTTTTTTTCCTGGTAGCCTGGAGGCAATACAGATCGTCCAGTCAGCATCAAGGTATGTGCTTCGTTGTGCTCGTTGGAGAAATGTGTCAGTGACCGGACCATGGCCAATTTCTTCATTTGGGCACCGATCCGGGGTAGATGCTCGCAGACCTGGATTCCTGGTACCGGTGTTGCACGTGGAGAGAATTCACCACGAATCTCAGCAGGTGCCAGCGGCTTCATGTCGAAGCTGTCTAATTGCGACAGGCCGCCAGAGAGGAATATGAAGAGGACAGATTTCGCTGAGCCATTCTGAGAGCCCCCGTTGGCATCCCGGGCAGACAAGTTCTGCAACGACGCCATGTCCAGGCCCAGTAGTCCCAGGGCACCAGCCTGGAGGATTGACCGTCGCGAACAGGAACTGCCGCGAAAAACTGCTGATGACTTGAGTGGGTCCATGGTCGTGGGCGGAGACCTTGCTGGGGATTAATCGGTCGGTTTGCGCAACCTCGGTGGCAGCCGTTTGATGATCGTGGATGGTGGGTCC
>JAYGDG010000821.1:0-2224 GCA_046583015.1 Pirellulaceae bacterium
TCTGCTACCAGAGCGGCACGGTCGGCGGCATGCTCCAAACGCTCACAAAAAAGAACGCCGAGATCTATCCACTGCTCGTTGCCAGTGCTTGCCCCAGCCGTCACATCACGCAAGCCTGCTACCAGCAACTCAAAGATGAACTGCTCACCCGCTTGAACGAGGCAGTGCCTGTTCAAGGTGTACTACTAGCCTTACACGGCGCTGCGGCTGCAGAAGACGTTGGAGACATTGAGGGTGACCTGCTGCAGTCGGTACGATCACTCGTCGGCCCCAGTATCCCGATCGTTGCCACGCTGGATCTGCACGCCCATGTGACCGGCAAAATGGTCCAGGCGGCCGACGCGCTGCTGGCCTGGGAAACCTATCCCCACGCCGATGCCTGGGAAACGGGTGTTCGCGGCGCCCAGGCAATGCTCGATATCCTCGACGGAAAACTGCGCCCCACGATGACCATGGCCAAGGCTCCCGTGCTGGTCAGTGGTATCAGGGGCAATACGGCTGGCAGCGGTCCCTTCGCGGATGTGATGCGAATGGCCAAGTCCTACGAACAAGAACAGAACGTTTACTCGACGAGTGCGTTCCTGGTACATCCTTACCTGGATTTACCAGGGATGGGCGGGGGCGGACTGGTTATTACCAATCATGATCCCGCACGCTCCGAAGAACTGGCTCGCGAGATTGCCATGCAATACTGGCAGCAACGGTTTGAACTCGAACCCCTCGTGATCTCGCCAGCCGCAGCCATCCAAAATGGTCTGAAAATCGATGGTGGGCCCGTGCTGCTGGTGGAAACGGCCGACTGCTGCGGTGGCGGAGCCGCCGGCGACAGTGTTTGTACCCTGAAAGCACTGCTAGAACTCGCGGCCGAGGAGACGGCCCTCGTGCCGGTGGTTGACCCGCTGGCAGCAGCAGCCTGTGGGCAAGCGGGCGAAGGGAAGCAAGTCACCGTTGAACTTGGGCATCAGTTGGATCCCACCTGGGGTAAACCAGTCACCGTAACCGGCCAGGTCCTGTCTCTGAGCGCGGGCCAGTTTCAGTACCGTGGCGGGATCTGGGACGGAACCAAGGGACAGATGGGACCCACCGCCGTTGTTCAAGTCGGTGGGATTAGAATCCTGATTACTTCCTTTGCCACTTACGAATGGTGCGGCGAGCAGTTCGAAGCCCTCGGACTAGAGGCGGCTAGCAGCAAATTCGTGGTTGCTAAGAATCCAATGAATTACGGCATGGCATACGGCGAATTCGCCCAGGCGACTTTCATCCTGGATACTCCCGGACCTACACCAGCAACCTTGAAACATGTCGCCTACAAGCATCTTCAGCGTCCCTACTTCCCGGCGGACGAAGAGATTACAGACTGGCAGCCAACTATCTTGCGATCGGAACTACGTCAACTGTCTACCGGCAATGATTGAGCTTTCGGCCCCCTTCAAGTTTTTTCAGCACAGCGACAAGTGTCATCTCATGCAATATAATCGAGGCATCTGTCCCAAAAATACAGGTATTCATTTCAGGACGATTTTCATGGCTCGCAAATTAAACTGGCTCTTGGTCCTGGGTGCCCTCATCAGCTGCCCTCCCCCGCTGGTGGCTGCCGATCCAGCAGATCCGCTCACCTCGCTGTTACAACAAGAAGACGTCAACTTTAGCGTGCCATCGGGACTTGGCCGTACGCAACAAAACCTCGCCGCACTTACCGATGGCAAAACAACTCGGCTACTTGAGTTAAAACTGGAACCGGGCGTTGCCATCGACCTGACTTACCATCTGCCAGAAGTTGCCACCTGCCAGAAGTTGCTGGTTTTTGCCGACACCAAGCAACTCACCAAGAAACAGTTGCCCCGGATCGAGGTGCTGGTTTCCACACTTTCCGGCCAGGCCGGTTTTCAATCGATTCGGTCCATGGGGATGAAGGCCAGCGCGACGCAACAAGAGTTTGAGCTCCCTCCCACGGCAACCGAGTGGCTGATTGTCAGAATCGTCTCACCGCTGGAAACGGTTACGCTACAGATCGCGGAGATCGACGTCCAGGGGCGCCCTGGACTGCCGCAAACCAGCTACGCTTTCAAGGAAGCACCGGCAAAAGCATTTGAAGTCTTAGCTGCCGTGCAAAAATCAGTGGTGGTCAAAATCAGCAAAGACGAAGCGAATCTCTTCCAGGATACGGCTGACGGGAAACTCGACGACTGGTCACTGGCTGAAGCAGCACTATTGAGCAGCGGGA
>JAYGDG010000828.1:0-1667 GCA_046583015.1 Pirellulaceae bacterium
AAAATCCTGATGTGAGGCCCAACTGGTGAAACTGGAAACTCCTCGTCTGCTGATCACCGACGACGATCCTGCCATGCGAAGTTCGTTGCAAGATCTTTTCGAGGAACGGGGCTTTCAGACGCGGTTAGCCTGCGACGGCCAGGAAGCCGTCAATATTGTTCAACAGGATCAAATCCATCTGTTGTTGCTCGATATGCATATGCCTCGCATGACTGGCCTGGAGGCAATCCGCATCATTCAGCAATTGGCCTGCCCCGTTCCCTGTATTCTGTTCTCAGCAAAACTCGATGAAGCGTTGACACGGCAGGCTCAGCAAGCGGACGTTTTTTCGGTGCTGGCAAAGCCGTTTCGCCTGGCTCAGATTACCGAACTGGTCTGCGGAGCTTTGCTGGCTACCTACGGATGGACACCCCGTCGCTAAACTTACTGCCGGACATCCTTCATGTCTGCCATTGAAATCCTCGTCCTTGGGTCCATCCATCAAGATCTGGTCATTCGTGGACCACGGCTTCCGGAGCCTGGAGAAACCGTCTTAGGCGGACAGTTCTACCAGGTGGGTGGAGGCAAAGGAGCGAACCAGGCAGTCGCCTGTTGCCGCGCGGGAAATTGTCCGGTCTGGCTCTGCTCAGCCGTTGGTTCTGATCTGTTAGGCCAAAATGCGCTTAGCCAACTGGCAGATGAAGGCCTCGTCACCGAGGCCATTCGAGAATCTGCTCAAGAAGCCACGGGAGTGGCACTCATTCTTGTCGACCAGGGCGGTGAGAACTGCATCAGCGTCGCCTCGGGTGCCAATGGACTGTTGGCAGCCAGCGACTTACCAGTTGGCACAGCCAGTGTCTGGAAAGCAGGCAACTACCTGTTAGCCAGCCTGGAAGTTCCCTGGGATACCGTGGCCGCTGCCTTGGCGCAAGCCCGAGCAGTCAACATGACAACCGTCTTGAACCCGGCTCCAGCAACAGCCGAACTCGCTCAAGCTGGACAATTGAAGAATGTTGACCTGCTCACTCCTAATGCCCAAGAAGCTTCTCTAATAACCGGTATCGACGTCATGGACGTCCCCTCAGCTCGCCAGGCAGCCGAGTTGTTACAAGGTTTTGGCCCTCGCGACGTCATTGTCACACTGGGCCAGCAGGGGCTGGTCTTGCGACAAGGCGAGGAGGACATCCACATCGCGGCAGAGCCGGTCGAGGCGGTCGACACAACGGCCGCTGGCGATTGTTTCAATGGAGCCCTGGTCGCTGCCCTGGCGAGTGGTAAATCACTCTCGGTGGCCGCCCGCTGGGCCAACGGGGCGGCGGCCCTTTCCGTTGGACACCGCGGAGCGCAACCATCATTACCAAAGCAACAGGAGATCGAACGATGGTGGCAGACCGTGAAAAGAACGGGGATGGGCTCCTAGTTTCCCGCCTGATACCTGCCTCACCTCGCCTCTGGAAAATCCCGGCCGGAAACCAAATATCAAGAAAATACTACTGAAATAAGCTTGAGGATTTGAATTTACCCGCCATCTCCGCTACCTTCTAAGGAAGTTGGAACTACCAGTCTAAACAAATCAAGCCAATTACATCTATTACGTTTACCAAGGAGCGAACCTATGTCGCGTCGTACAAGTCGTCGTAATTTTATCAAAGCGAGTGCTGCCGGCGGCGTCGGCTTCTGGGTAGCTG
>JAYGDG010000101.1:0-4526 GCA_046583015.1 Pirellulaceae bacterium
ACTCCCAAACAATTGCAAAGAACGTGCCAGCCGCCATCCATCATCATAAAAAACCCGCTAAACCCCCCTATAGGCGAAGATTATAGCTCGTCCAAGACTTGCCAAACGGCTTTCCGCAAAGCGTCTGCTGCCAACAGCTGCCAAAATGGCATATATTGGCGCCACCGTTTTCTGCTCCTCGGTTCACAATCCACGCCCTTTCCCGACCGCCGACGTTGACACCTTTGACCGGCAACACTAAAAGTTCAGCAAGCAGCCGACGCCCTGCCCCTCCGGCTGGCGCGCCATCGGTAAGGAGCACTTCATGGGAAAACGAAAGGCCTCACCTTCTGGTTCAATGCCCCGCAGCGCCCAGAAGAAAGAGGACCCGATTGCCGAGCTAAAGCAGCTCGAGCGACAAATCTTCTCATTGCTTACCAGTCACGCGCGGCTGGCTGCCAGGCTTCAGTCGCTGGCCTCCGAGGGGGATCTCAATGATCGCATTCGTGCCCGGCTCGAGCGCCTGGCTGAACGTACCAAGGGTCCTCTCCGCCCAGGCACTCTCAAGAGAATTGCCTTTGAGTTATCCAGTGCAGAGTCCTGTTTAGGGCAGGCTGATACTATTGCCTACCTTGGTCCTCAATACAGCTACAGTCACCTGGCAGCAATCCAGCGTTTTGGTCATGGTGCCAACCTGACTCCGGTGGCATCCATCGCCACCGTCTTTCAAGATGTTCACGACCAGCGCGCTTCCTTTGGACTGGTGCCCCTGGAAAACTCCACCGACGGCCGTATCGTGGACACACTTGGCATGTTCGCCAAGCTGCCAGTTCGGATTTGCGGTGAAGTCCAGTTACGCATTCACCACAACCTCCTTGCCAAGGGTGCTGCCCAGTCAATCCGGCAAATCCACAGTAAACCGCAAGCTCTTTCTCAATGCCGCGAATGGCTGGGGCAACATTACCCCAAAGCCCAACTCGTCGACGCGCCAAGCACCACCGAAGCTGCGCAGCTAGCCAGCAAGGACAAATCCCTGGGGGCCATCGCTAGTCGCCCGGCAGCAGCCGAATATGGTTTAAAAATCGTTGCCTCGAACATTGAGGACAACGCGGACAACATCACTCGCTTTGCCGTGATTGGGGATGAGCCAGCCAAGCGGACCAAGTCAGATAAGACGTCCCTGATGCTTGAATTGTCGCATCGCTCGGGAGCACTGGCAGACGTGATGGGGATCTTCAAACGAAATCGACTCAATCTCACTTGGATCGAGTCCTTTCCATTGCCAGGTCGTTCCCAGGAATACCTCTTTTTTATCGAATTTGAAGGGCATCAGCTGGCTGCCAGGGCCAAGCGAGCCCTGACGGCACTCGGTAACAGGACGGTTCGACTCGAAACCCTCGGTTCATACCCTACCAGTCCTCCGCTGGACTAATCTGCAACCTTAGGGAACCGCCAGGTTCTCCTTCGGCCCCTTAGCAGTTCGGCCTTTTCGCCAAGCGACCGACTATGCTAAACTGCGCGATTCGCATTTTCCCGCTTCTAACCGTTTTTTAGACAAGTAGCTTTCCCTGTGATCATCATTCTCAAAGCAGATGCCACCGAGGCGCAACGGGACCAGCTCATCTCTCAAATTGAGGCGGCTGGCCTTCAGGCACACCTGAGCGAAGGCACCTATCGCACCATCCTTGGCATCATAGGCGACGAAACACTTATTAATGCTGACCAGCTACGGGCGACCGCTGGTGTAGCGGACGTATTGCCAGTTTTACCCCCTTACAAGTTAGCCAGTCGCGACGCGCACCCACAGTCGAGCATTGTCGACGTCGCCGGAGTCAAGTTTGGTGGCGGTCACCTGGCCTTTATCGCGGGCCCTTGTGCCGTGGAAGAGGCGCCGCGCATGGAGGCCATTGCCAGGTCGATCAAGGCTGCCGGTGCTCACATCCTGCGGGGCGGCGCATACAAGCCCAGAACTAGCCCCTATTCGTTTCAGGGCATGGGGCTCGAGGGCTTAAAGCTCTTGCGCGCTATTGGAGATCAGTTCGATATCCCGGTAGTCAGCGAAGTTACCGATCCCCGTAATGTCGAGGAACTTGTCCAGTACGTGGACATGTTGCAGATCGGTGCTCGAAACATGCAAAACTTCGTTTTGCTGACCGAGGTAGGTCGTTCCAAAACTCCTGTTCTGATGAAGCGGGGGATGAGCGCCACACTCACTGATCTTCTCATGTGTGCGGAATATGTACTGGCGCAAGGCAATCCGAATGTCATTCTTTGTGAACGGGGCGTCAAGAGTTTTGACCCCGCCACACGCAACCTGTTCGACGTTGCAGCCGTGCCAGCGATCCAACATCTTTCCCATTTACCGATCATTGTCGATCCCAGTCATGCCACCGGCCGCCCCGAATTGATCCCAGCTTGCGCATTGGCTGGTATTGCGGCCGGTGCAGACGGAGTTCACATCGAAGTCCACGACAAACCGGCTGAGGCAATGTCCGACGGCCCCCAGGCCCTATTGCCTGAACAGTATTCTGAATTGGCCGACCAGATGCGGCAGCTTGCCGCCCTGCTCAACAAACAGGTCCCCGTTCCGGAAAGTGTCTCATGAGACGGCCCTTCATCGCTGGCAACTGGAAGATGAATTTAAATCGCGCCGATAGCCAGGTGCTCGCCGCGGAGTTGGCAAAAGAGCTGGCCGATGGTGTCGATTGCGACGTTGCCATCTGCCCGCCTTTCGTTTACCTGGAGACCGTCCGGGCCGCACTTACAGGCAGCTTGATCGGCTTGGGTGCACAGGACATGTATCCGGAGCCAGTTGGTCCGTTCACCGGTGAAATTAGCCCTACAATGCTGCTTGACCTCGGTTGTGGGTACGTGATCCTGGGGCACAGTGAGCGTCGGCATATTATGGGTGAAACGGACAAGCAAGTGTTCATTAAGACCTGCTCTGCCATCGCAGCTGGACTAAAGCCCATTGTCTGCCTGGGTGAAACGCTCGCCGACCGACAAGCAGAACGAACGGCGGAAGTCGTCCGCTCGCAGTTCGAGGAATCCTTGTCAGGTCTCGAAGAAGAGCAATTTCAGCATGTGACCATCGCCTACGAGCCGGTTTGGGCCATTGGTACCGGGGAGGTGGCCACACCGGAACAAGCCGAAGAGGTGCATGCTGGCCTACGCACGCTCATCCAAACTCGCTACAATACGCAAGTTGCCGAAACAGTTCGCATTCAGTACGGCGGCAGTGTCAAGCCGGACAACGTCAGGGACCTGATGGCTCAGCCGAATATTGATGGAGCGCTGGTCGGAGGAGCCTCGCTGGCCATTGATTCGTTTCTGGGGATTGTGCGTGGCGCGATCGACCACTAATCTACGTTGACAGGCCATTGCCTGCTGCCGACGCCGACACCGCGTGGACCAGTCTTAATTCAGAAGGAAACACTAATTACCATGCAGTTTTTGCTGTTTGCTGCCGGCCGCGGTTTTTATAGCCACTTGTGCTTAGGCGGCTCACTTTCCCTGCTCTCGCTATTTCTCATCCTGCTGATCTTGGTGCAGCGAGGTCGAGGTGGTGGACTGGCCGGAGCTCTTGGTGGAGCCGGCGGCCAAAGTGCGTTCGGCGCGAAGGCGGGCGACCTGTTCACCTGGATCACATCGATTGGTGCTCTGATTTGGATCCTGCTGGCCGTCGTCAGCATTATGATCCTGGGCACCGCCGGCACGCGCAACGCCGATGAACCTGAGGAAGATCCACCCGGCACCAGCATTCAATCCAATGATCCCGCTGGCGCCGGCGATGCGGAGGGCGGGGATGTCCCGGATGGCAGCGAGTCTGACGAGGGCGACCAGGCGGATACCGCAGAGGACGACGCTTCGACCAAGTCCCCAGCGACCGATGAGGCTGCCGATCCTTCATCCGAGAAACCTGCTAAGCCAGACGAGAAACCTGCTAAGCCAGACGAGAAACCTGCTAAGCCAGACGAGAAACCTGCTCAGCAGCCGGAGAAAAAGGACCCGCCTCCGGCAGATCCGGACAAGAATACCCAGCCCGAACCTGCCAAGCCTTGACTCACGGGTTCGTGCTTTAATGTTGACGGTCGGGGCACCCGTAGTTTCCTTGCTTTAATTTCTGGCCACTTCCGCAATTACGTTTGGCGGCCTGTCTGTAGTCGCCCAGTTTGCTACCTGGCCCAACGAGGAGTTCTGCAGTGCTAAGCAGCATGACTGGGCAAGGCGAAGCGGTCCTGCAAGCCGGCGATCTTGCTGTCAGGGCTGAACTTCGCGCTACCAACAACCGCTACTTCAAGTTGTCACTGAAGCTATCCGAAGGCTACGCGGCCTTGGAGCCACGTCTAGAACGGTTAATACGGGAGCACGTCCGCCGCGGATCTGTACACTTGTCACTAAAAATTGACATCCCCGAAAAACGTGCCAACCTTCAAATCAACCAGACGGCGCTGACTTCGATTCATCGGCAATTGACGGCACTTCCGGGCGCTGAACAACTCGAACTTCACGAGCTTTTGCCCGCCCTGCTGTCGCTCCCGGGTGTC
>JAYGDG010000167.1:0-27631 GCA_046583015.1 Pirellulaceae bacterium
GAGATTTGCCACGGCGCTCCCTTCTATCTGCTCGGCCCGCTGGTGACGGATGTCGCCCCTGGATACGACCACATCACCAGTGCCATTGGTGCTGCCCTGGCGGGCTGGAGTGGTGCCGCCATGCTCTGCTACGTCACTCCCAAAGAACATTTGGGACTGCCAAACAAAGAAGACGTCCGGCAGGGAGTTATTGCTTACAAGATCGCAGCACATGCCGCAGACATCGCTCGACAACGCCCGGGTGCCCGGGACCGCGATGACGCCCTTTCCAGAGCCCGTTTTGAGTTCGATTGGAACGAGCAGTTCCGGCTCTCGCTAGACCCGGAAACGGCACAGCGATTTCATGACGAAACGCTGCCACAAGACACTTTCAAGAGTGCTCATTTCTGTAGCATGTGTGGCCCCAAGTACTGTAGCATGAAGATTACCGAGGACATTCGTGCCATGGAATCTGAAGGCAAACTGGTTGAAATTAAAAACGCCAAAGAAGTTTCATGAACTCTGGTGATCGCGGACTCTGGCAGGACCGATCTTTCTGGGGACATCTCTCAACTCAATTCCTGGGCGCCTTTAACGACAATCTTTTCAAGCAGTTGATCCTGCTGCTGGCTATCTCCGAGGTTACCAGTGGAAATCTCCAGTCGTCTGAGAAACAGGACGTCGATATCCAATCGATCGCGATGGTGATCTTTGCCGTGCCTTTCATCTTGCTGGCAGGTATTGCTGGTTTTTTGTCAGAACGTTTCAGCAAACAGAGAATTTTTGTCTGGTCCAAGGTCGCCGAGATCGTGGTCATGCTGCTGGGAGTTCTGGCCTTCATCTTGTTGAATCGGGAAGCTCTCAAGGACGCCAGTGCCAGCGAGTTAATTCGGACACTGATGCCATTATTCATTGTCCTGTTCTTTATGGGTGCCCAGAGTTCGTTCTTTGGTCCTTCCAAGCTAGGTATCTTGCCGGAATTATTTCAGTCGCAAGACTTGCCGAAAGCAAACGGCATGGTCGTCATGACTACATTTCTCTCTATTATCCTCGGAATGGTAGTCGCCGGAGTGATCCTGGATGGTTTCGGTAATAAGTTATGGGGGCCGGGAATGGTCTGTGTCGGCATCGCCGTGCTCGGTACGGGAACTGCTCTCTTAATCCGTCGCGTACCCGTTGCGAATGCTCAACTCAAATTCAAGCCTTCCTCTCTGGGGGTGGCACCGGAAGTGCGTCAAAATTTTGGCCGTGATCGCACGTTGCTCAAGGCCATGATCATTTCGTGCCTCTTCTGGGGTGGTGGCGCACTGGTTCAAATGTCCATCAATTCAGTTGGCAAACAACAACTACTAATCGGGCACGGAAACGCCAACACCTGGACCAGTCTACTGGCAGCCAGTATTGCCATTGGCATTGCCATCGGCAGCCTACTCTCCGGGTTCCTCTCCGGCGGCCGCATTAACGTACGCGTCTTGCGGTACGGCTGCTGTGGCATCGTCCTGTTCATGTTCCTGCTTAGTATTCCAGGATCTCGTGACAACCATTTGCTCGGCTACTGGGGCTGTTTCGCTGCGATGCTGCTGCTGGGAGCCGCCACAGGATTATTCTATGTCCCGCTGCAAACGTTTCTACAGGCTCGACCCTTGGACAATATTAAGGGTCGCATTCTGGCGACAACCGCGATGGCCAACTGGATTGCAATTCTTCTCTGCGCTTTGTTGTATTCGGTTTTTGACCGTATCATTAAGGCCAACGAATGGCCCCGGTCGATCTTGTTTGCCTTTAGTGCCCTGTTGTTCCTGCCCATTGCATTGTGTTACCACCCGGATGAAAAAGAGATGAACCGAACGCAGTCTGAATCCACTGAACCCACTTCAATATGAGATCCGCCCATGCTCGGTACTACTCTTGGCTCTGCGCAGTACCTGCAACGCCTGCAAGAAGAAATTGCAGCCACTGATCAGCAAGCCCTGCAGCGCTGGGCAGACCTGTTCTACGATGCCTGGGAACAGGAGCACTTCGTCTTCATCTTTGGCAACGGTGGCTCGGGAACAACGGCCAGCCACATGGCCGAGGATCTCGGCAAAAGCACACTATTCGAAGCCGACCTGCAAGACAGCAGCAAGAAACGACTCAAGGTGTTAAGCCTGACGGACAACGCTGGCTGGATCATGGCCGTCGGCAACGACCTGGGGTACGACCAGATCTTTGTTCAGCAACTGATGAACTATGCCAGTCCCGGCGACCTGGTAATCGCCATCAGTGGCTCAGGAAACAGCCCCAACGTGCTGAAGGCTATCCAGTGGGCCAACCAGCAGGGACTGAAGACCTTTGGCCTGACCGGCTACGATGGAGGTCAACTAAAAAAAGAACAACAAGAAGGGCTGCACGTGGCCCTCGATGACATGGGCATGGTCGAAAGCATCCACCTGGCTCTCTTTCATTGGGTTTTAAACGACGTCTTTGCCCGTATCAATCAACAAGGGCGTTACGCTTCCTAACCAAGACCCTCACTAGCTTGGCTGAGTCATGTATCTGGGCATTGAAATCGGTGGCACGAAATTGCAACTGGGTGTGGGGCAACCCGCTTCCACAAGCCTTGCTGCACTGGAACGTTTAGATATCGTTGCTGCCGGTGGTGCCCAGGGAATCCTACAACAGATCGAGCAACAGGCCCCGGCCCTGATTGACCAGTTCAACGTCGAGAAAATCGGTATCGGATTTGGTGGTCCACTCGATGCCACGCAAGGCATCGTCACCAAGAGCCATCAGATTGAAGGCTGGGACAACTTTCCACTCGGAGCATGGTGCCAGCAACAACTGGCGCGACCCACCCTGCTGGGCAACGATTGTGATGTGACCACCCTGGCCGAAGCAGCCCTGGGGGCGGGCAAAGACTGTCACTCCGTGTTTTACGTAACGGTCGGCACAGGGGTCGGAGGTGGCTTTGTGGTGGATGGAAAATCGCCTGCCGAGGGACGACCGGCTGCGGCGGAAATTGGCCATTTGCGACCAGGCCCGCTGGCTACCTCTTCTGAGGCAACGGTCGAATCGATCGCCAGTGGCTGGGGAATCGTGGCCGCCGCCAGGAAACACTTGCTACCACAGACCACTGACGGAGAAAGTGTCAGCGATGAAGATCGCAGTGACTTGTTATCCCGCTGCCAGTCGCAACTGGACAGCTTGACTGCCCAACAGATCGCCGCGGCAGCCGCCGCGGGCAACCAGCTGGCTGCAGACATCCTCTCGCAAGCAGTTCGCGTGCTGGGTTGGGGCATTGCCCAAGTGATCACGCTGCAGGCCCCCGAGATCGTGGTGGTAGGTGGTGGTGTTTCTCTGATCGGAGAGGAGAGGTTCTTCAAGCCATTGCGGGAATTTGTCGATCAATACATTTTTCCACCACTGCGTGAGACTTATCGGATCGCTCCCGCTGCCTTAAGCGAACTGGCTGTCGTCCATGGGGCAATCATTCGGGCCGCTCAATAGAACTGCCGCACAGGGCAGGGGGGCGAGATGAACTAGCCTTGTTCCGCCTGTTGCCGAAGTGCTTGGCATACTTCCGGCAATGGATACTCCAGGATCGAAAGATCCTGCTGGGCAATTTCATGCAAGCGTTGCCATCCGCGGGTCACCAGGGCTTCTCGCTGTTGAACAAACCCTTCATCCATTTTTCTTTTATCGAACTCGCCGTCGACAACAACTGGCGAAAATCGTTCGTCCACGACAAACTGGGCCAGGGAAGGATGGCAGCAAATATGTCGCTCGGCACTGGTGTGCAGGATCTCGGGATCT
Source organism: Pirellulaceae bacterium (assembly GCA_046583015.1). Lineage (GTDB taxonomy): Bacteria > Planctomycetota > Planctomycetia > Pirellulales > Pirellulaceae > JAZADA01. The sequence continues at coordinate 3,772 of JAYGDG010000167.1, forward strand.
AACATCCCAATGACAAACCTTAAATAGAGATCACTTTCGATGATCTCCTCGACTTCTTCACCACACACATCACAGATATAACCCTGGTCACATTTCGCCATCTGCGCTGTTTCATTTCCTAGAAGTTCACGAAACTTGATCACAAGCCCAGGACGTCGCTCATGGCATAAAGTCCGGGATCCTTGTCTGACAGATATTTAGCTGCCGCCAGGGCGCCCAGTGCATAGCAGTCGCGGCTGGTTGCTCGAACGGTCAGTTCAATCGTTTCACCCAGCATGCCAAAGACAATGGTATGTTCACCGGGATTGTCGCCTACTCGCAGCGCATGGTAACCGATTTCAGCTTGGGACCGTGGCCCCAGGATTCCCTCCCGCCCATGCACATGTTCGGTCTGGCCCATGCCCTCGGCAATAATCTGGCCAAATTTAAGGGCCGTGCCACTGGGCGAATCTTCTTTATAACGATGGTGTCGGTCAATGACCTCCGCATCGACACCGGTCGCAACGCCACCCAGCACCTTGGCCGCCAGGTCCGTCAACTGCATGGTCAAGTTGACCGCCATGCTCATATTCGGTGCCCAGACCAGGGGAATTTTCTCCGCCGTTTTCTGCAACAATTGTTGCTGCCCGTCATCCAACCCCGTGGTCGCAACGACCATTGGAATGGACTCAGCTGCACACAACTCAACGACGCCAGCAAGTGCTGCCGGGACCGAAAAATCGATCATCACCGCCACCGATGAGGTCAATTCCGCCGAGAGGGGAACCCCCAGCGGCTGGCCACCAGCTACCTGTCCCGCATCTTCACCCAGGCGAGGATGCTGGGCACTCTCCAAAGCGGCCGCTACCTCTAGCTGGTCATCCGCAGCGGCCAGCGCTACCAGTCGCTGTCCCATCCGCCCGGCGGCCCCATGAATCCCAATCGAAATCGTACTGCTCATCGTCTCTCCGTCACCAACAAACATGAAACGTTCTGCACCGTGCCGTCACCTGATCTATGGTTTAACGGACAAATCCAGATTTGACTACCGTACCAGTCCGCGGTTTCTTGCGGCGACACAAGGGACTAACCGATCAGCAACATTCAGCTATAGAGTCGAATTGCTTTGATGATCTCTGCCAGGTCATTCGGAACTGCGACGGCACGATTGGCGTGGGAAGCACGTTTCACACCCCGTTGGCCAAGAATCTGATGAAATTGCTCCTGGTCCGTTGTATGGTAAGCGACCGTGGCAGTCGGATCCTTCAACTGGTGCCCGGTCAAAATACAAACTACCCGATCACTGGGGGCAATGATTCCCTGCTGCCTGAGCAGGCGTGCCCCGGCAACACTGGCCGCGCTGGCCGGTTCGCACCCAATTCCACCGGCTCCAACCTGTGCCTTGGCATCCATAATCTGCTGATCATCGACCTGGCAAACCACGCCATCGCAAGTCTCCAGGGCACGCAAGCACTTGTTCAAGTTAACCGGTCGATTAATCTCGATGGCACTGGCAATCGTCGAGGCCTTGCGATTCTCAACATCCATTTGCGTATAAAAGTCTTCGACAATCTGCCGGTCGACATGTCCGCCATTCCATCGCAAACCGCCCTCGTGATACAACGGGTCGAGCGTATCCGCACCAGCAGCATTAACGACCGCCAGTCGTGGGACGCGATCAATTAAACCTAACTGCAGCAGTTCAGCAAAAGCTTTCCCAAAGGCACTCGAGTTTCCCAGATTTCCTCCCGGGACCACGATCCAATCAGGCACCTGCCAGCGCAAAGCCTCCAGAACCCGGTACATGATCGTCTTTTGTCCTTCCAGCCGAAACGGATTGACACTGTTGACCAGGTAGATACCTAGTTCGCTGCAGACTTCCCGAACCCGCACCATCGCATCGTCAAAATCTCCGCTGATCTGGACCGTCAAGGCACCGTAATCCAGGGCCTGGGAGAGTTTGCCATAAGATATTTTTCCTGACCCCACAAAGATGACCGCTTTCATCAGCTGAGTCACCGAACAGTACATGGCCAGTGAAGCACTCGTATTCCCGGTCGAAGCACAAGCGGCCCGTTGGGCCCCAATCGTTCGAGCATGGGTAAAGGCAGCTGCCATTCCGTTGTCCTTAAAGCTGCCAGAAGGATTCATCCCTTCATACTGCAAATAGAGGCAATCAGAATTCAGGCCTACAAACTTCGACACGACTTCCGCCTGCTGCAGCAACGTCTGACCCTCACCGACCGTCACCAAGAAACGAGGATCTGCAAAGGGAAGCAACTCATGAAAGCGCCAAACACCGCTAAAACGTACCGGATCGTGACGCTGCGCCCCCAATCGCTCGAATTCCGCCCAACTCTCAGGAACGCGGGCACGTTCCCAGTCATAGGCAACATCCAGCAACTCACCACACTTCCCGCAGGTGATATGGGCTTCGCTGACGTCATACATCTCACCACAGTCGGGGGAAATGCACTTCTGGAAAGCAACGTCAGTCAAGGGAAGAACGCTAATTGCTTGTGACCTTTGAACTTCGAACGATTCAGGAACCTAATGGTGCCCAGTCTAGGTAAGCGACCTTTAATCATCAAGGGAAAACGACTTCCCGGCGACCCCGAAACTGTTCGATCACCAACGAAGAGAGGCTTTATTATAGTCCGTAGCGACCAGTTGTCTGCCGCAAAAGATCTTCGCTAAGAAAGGGTTGGTCAGCCATAAACAGTTTCTATAAACCAAGTTAGAGAAGTCGCCAGAGACCTCTTGGCAACTGCCTCACGAGGTTTGACAGTCCATAACTCGCGCCCTAGAATGTGGGGCTTCCTGCGAGCAAACGAGTAAGAGACGATCAAGTTTTATTTCAGGTGTGAGCTGAGAGGTTTGCTAGGCGATGGCAAAAAAGAGCCACCTAAAAAAACTGGAAATACGAGTCTACAAAGAGCAGTTGCTCTTTGTACGATCGCGCTTGCGAGGTGACGTCAGCACCATGGCCGATGCTGCACTTAAAAAAAACCGTTCTGAAGCGGGTGGTGAGCTTTCCAGCATGCCCATCCACATGGCCGACGTGGGGAGCGACAATTTTGAGCAGGAATTTACCTTGAGCCTGATGGAGTCGGGCGAAGAAACCCTGGAACAGATTGAAGCTGCTCTTGAACGGATCGAAGACGGAGCCTATGGTACTTGCGTTGAGTGTGTTGGGCGAATCCCAAAAGCCAGGCTTAATGCCATCCCACACACCCCTCACTGCGTTAAGTGTGCCAGTCAGCTTCAATCGGGCTAGTAGCAACCTGTGTCGGCGGTCCCCAAAAGCCGTTATCTGCTTTTTATTGCCTTAACCGGTATTGGCGCCTCTCTGGATTTGTGGACCAAGTCCTGGGCCTTTGCCTGGTTACCGCCACCGACACCCGCCAATCCGACAAATAACACTTATTGGATCTGGCAGGATTTTTTTGCCATCCAGACAACCGTCAATCAAGGTGCCTTGTTTGGCGTCGGGCAGGGTTACAGTCTCGCTTTCGCCCTCCTTTCTGTCGTGGCTGCCATTGGCATTCTCTGGTGGCTGTTCATTTCCGCTGCCGCCAAGGATTTACTCTTAACCATTTCACTTGGATCGATAATGGGCGGCATTATCGGTAATCTCTATGATCGCCTCGGCTTGTGGCATGCAGCAGACGCCTTTGTCGGCCATCAAAATGGTGTGCGAGACTGGATTCTATGCACTTACCAGGATCGCTATCATTGGCCGAACTTTAACATCGCCGACAGCCTCTTGATGTGTGGAGCGGGGTTATTGTTATGGCACGCCTTTACACAACCTCCAGAGTCTGAAGAGGAAGAAAAACCTGAGTAACTTCCAACCATGAACGCTTCCCCATCCACACTTAATGAACGCCTACAACTCGCCATTGAGATGGCTCGCCAGGCAGGCGAGTTAACGCTGCAGTATTTCCAGCAAGGCAATTACCAGGTCGAACGCAAAGCCGACCACTCACCCGTCACCATTGCTGACCAGCAAGCCGAGCAATTACTGCGAGAGAAGATCACTGCCACCTTTCCCAACGATGGTATCGTCGGAGAGGAATATGGTGAGCAGGAAGGAAACAGCGGCTACTGCTGGGTACTGGATCCGATTGACGGCACGAAGTCTTTCATTAGCGGAGTCCCGCTCTACGGCACCCTGGTAGGCGTTGTGCATCAGCAGCAGAGCGTGATTGGCGTGATCTTCATGCCAGCCTTAGACGAGATGGTCTATGCCGCGACTGGCCAGGGCGCCTGGCACGTTCGAGCCGACGGCGTACCAAATCCGGTACACGTCTCTTCAACTGATAGCTTGTCAGAGGCAACACTGGTCACCACTCAAGTCGACTCCTTCGCTAACCGGCAGGCCATGGAAGCTTTTCATTCCCTGGAAAAACAAACCCGCATCGTGCGCACGTGGGGCGACTGCTACGGTTACCTGCTCGTGGCAACGGGCCGTGTCGACGTGATGGTGGACCCGGTAATGAACCTCTGGGATGCGGCTGCCGTGCAACCGGTCATGTTGGAAGCAGGTGGCTCTTTTACGGACTGGCAAGGCAATCCATCGATTCAGCACGGCGAGGGGATTGGAACCAATGGCCAGCTACTGGCAGAAGTCCTGGAAATCACGGCTACCTACCCAAAGCCTTCTTGACCACGGTATCGAGTGCTTCCAAGCCACGATCCCGCTGCACTTGGTAGTAGCCCACATGGTAATGGATGACTTTCGAGTTACGATCCAGGACCAGGAACAACGGCAGCTTGGCTTCCGCAGCACGCGGATCACCAAGACGTTCCAGGGTACCCGCTGAATCGACCATCACGGGATAACTCAAGTTCATGAACTCCACCAGTTTCTTGATCCCGCGAATTGCCGCCGGTCGCTGCTGGGCATCAGCCAGTCGCAAGTCTGCGGCGACACCGTAGATCTTAAGACCCTGTTTCTTGTATTTCTGGTAGAGAAAATCCAGGTAACCAACTTGACCGTAAGGCGCCACCAGCGGTTTGTCGCGATATTCCCAGAAGTGCAGCACGACCACCGCATCTTTGAGTCCATCTTTCGGAAATGGTTCCCCCTTAAGGCCTTGGACCTTGAGTTCACTGATTTCTTTCCCCATGATTCGCTTGGTAATGGCAGCAATCGTCAGTTTACGATCCTTCTGATCACTGGCATCTTGCGTGGCCAGCTGAGCAACCTGGAAGAGTGGTGTATCTCGTACTTTTTGACGAATTCGCGGTAACAAGTCACGCAACAGCTTCAACTGTTCATCACTCCAGTCATACTGCGTGTTGCCCGGCTTAACTTCCAATTGATCCCGCAACTGAGCCATCGTGTCAAAGGCTTGTCGCAATTGCTGTAAACCTGTTTTGTTCAACGGTCGCAGTTCCGTCAGTACAAACTGCAGTCGATGTTCCTTACCCTGGCCAAGCACAACTCGACTATCGCCGCCTAACACCAGTGGTTGCCCCTTTTCTACCCACAGCGTTTGTTGCAATCCGTAGTTATTGGAGACGGTTACTTGCCAGCAAGGCCGATCAAGAACCTTGGCCATCTTGGCAACTCGAAAAGTGTTTTTCCCCTCTTGCCAGCTCTGCCCAGCTTTCAAAGTGTCGCCACCGGTAACAAAGAAGGAAGGAAAACGCACAATGCTCTTTCGTTCATCGTGCGGATGCAACAAACCCGGTCCACTTGACCTGGCTTCGACTGCCGCACCATCCTGCCAGGTCAACGATCCATACTGACTCGGCCAGGGCCACTGAGCACGTCCCGATTCCTGCAGTGCCCAGTCCAATTGCCACTGTTTGGCAGCAAGTTGCGAGACGACCACTTGAAGCGTAAAGGGTTGCGGAGAATTCCCGTCTTCTTCTTTTTGCGGCACCAGGGAGCCTCGATAAGTCGCCTGCCAGGCCGTTTCAGCAGCCGGCTCGGCCGCCAAACCTGGCCCCCTGCAGAGGCTGAGAAGTGCCAGCCCCAACAAAATCGAACCCGACCAGGAAAAGTGATCTTGAAAAAGTCGACAAGCGGGTTTCATCGGCAGCCTCCCAAGTCCAATCAGATTACACGCCAGCAGGCTAAATTGTAGCCGTTCCCCTGCAATTGGGCGAGTCAGGCGGCCAGGACAGGTTACTTGGAGTTGCAGGGCAGTTTCCAGTCGCTATACTGGGTGTTTGCCAGTTTTTGATCGATAACAGGCGTTCATGCGATTAGTTTAAAGGTGAGTGCAATGGCACAGGTTTGTCAAGTTTGCGGTAAGCGGGCTCAAATGGGCAACTCCGTAGAAACCCGCGGAAAACCCAAACGTTTAGGTGGGGTTGGTACCAAGATCACCGGTATCACCCGGCGCAAGTTCAGACCGAACTTGCAGCGAATCAAAGTGACCACGGCGAATGGCACCACAAAGACGATGCGTGTCTGTACGCAGTGTATACGCAGTGGCGCAGTGCGCAAGTCGGTTCGAAAACGCCCCTTCCAATTGCCCGTTGACGCTCAAAGCAAATCGTAACGGCCTTTCACCGCCTCGGTAGTGAGTCACAACGACCGGCTAGATGTCCGTACCATGGATGTCCGTACCCTGGCAATGGGGAACATGCCTGAGTCCCCAATTCGATGGTCGCGGTTAGCCACTTTCAAGTGAGCAGTGCAATGAGTCTTTCACGTCAAGATGTCGAAAAAATCTCCCTCCTGGCCCGCTTGCAGCTGACCCCCGAAGAACTGACGATCATGACGGAGCAGCTCAGTCAAATCGTCCAGTACATAGATCAGCTGTCTGAACTGGACACCGAGGATGTAGAGCCGATGGCTCATGCCGCTGAAATCTTCAACGTCTTTGCGGAAGATAAGTCACGTCCCAGCCTGGATCGTGACGAGGCTCTGAAAAATGCACCAAAGCGAGATGATGAATGTTATCGCGTGCCGGCAGTGTTGGGTGAATAGTCGTGGAATGAACCTATGTCATCAATTCACACCAAAGCCACAGACTGGCTCAAGCAGCTTGCATCCGGAGCTTGTACCTCTACAGAAATTACCCAGCTCTATCTCGACCAGATTGAGTGTCACGATTCGACGATCCAGGCCTTCTTGCAGGTCGATCGGGATGCAGCTCTCCAGCAGGCGGGCAACATTGATCAGCGCCGGCAAGCTGGCCAGCCAGTAGGACGGCTGGCAGGTTTACCTGTTGCAGTCAAGGACATCCTTTGTTCCCTCGGTCAATCTGCCACCTGTGGTAGCCGACACCTGGAGAACTTCAAGCCTCCCTACGATGCCACCGTGGTGGCGAGACTCAAGCAGGAAGACGCCGTGCTGATCGGTCGAACCAACATGGACGAATTCGCCATGGGCAGCTCAACGGAAAACTCCGCTTTCCAGCTGACTCGCAACCCCTGGGATGTCGAACGGATTCCCGGCGGCAGCAGTGGTGGAGCTGCTGCCTGCGTGGCAGCGGGCATGGCACCACTCTCGATCGGCACCGATACTGGCGGTTCCATTCGCCAACCCGCGGCTCTCTGCGGTGTCAGTGGAATGAAGCCAACCTACGGGCGAGTCAGCCGTTACGGCCTGGTTGCGTTTGCCAGCAGCCTGGATCAAGTTGGACCATTAGCTGCCAGCGTGCAAGACTTGGCCCTGCTGATGGAGGTACTGGCCGGGCATGACCCGCTCGACTCAACCTCGGCCCCGGTCGAAGTCCCACCTTACTGCGAGACGGTTGAGCAACCGCTGGAAGGACTCCGGATCGGTTGGGTTCCCGAACAGTTCAGCAGTGGTCTCGATTCAGAAATTGAAGCGGCCATTCGAGAGTCGATCGCTGTCTACCAGTCTCTGGGAGCGTCTGTCCAGGAGGTTTCTTTACCGCACGCACAATATGGGATTGCCACCTACTATATCATCGCTCCCTGTGAAGCTTCTGGAAATCTCGCTCGTTACGACGGCGTCCATTATGGTTATCGAACGGATGAGCAAACGATGCTGGCTGAACTCCGCCAGCAGCAGGCAAGCGGTAACACTGGCGAAGAGATCGATACACCCCTGGTACGCATGTACCGCAAAACACGCTCCGAAGGTTTTGGCTCCGAGGTAAAACGCCGCATCATGCTGGGTACCTATGCCCTGAGTAAAGGGTACTACGATGCCTACTACCTGAAGGCCTTGAAAGTACGGCGACTGATTCGACAAGATTACGACCAGGCCTTCCAGAACGTTGATGTTTTACTGGGCCCCGTGACTGCCTCACCCGCTTTTCGATTTGGGGAAAAAACGGATGACCCGCTGGCCATGTATCTGGAAGATCTTTACACGGTAACGGCCAACCTGGCCGGCATTGCAGGAATCTCGATTCCCTGTGGATTCACCTCAAGTTCCTTACCGATTGGTCTGCAACTGCAAGCTCCGCCGTTCCAGGAAGAACGGTTGCTGCGAGCCGCCTGCATGTTCCAGCAAGCGACGGACTGGCACTTACGGAGGCCTGAGTTGTCATGAATCAGCAACCCTACCAGGTCATCATTGGGCTGGAAGTGCACGTCCAGCTTAAAACCGAGAGTAAGTTATTCTGTCGCTGCAGTACGGACTTTGGACAGCCTCCCAATACTCAAACCTGTCCCGTCTGCATTGGAATGCCAGGGTCGCTTCCCGTTATGAACGAAAAAGCTTTTCGCCTGGGCATCAAAACCGCCATTGCCCTGAATTGCCAAATCCCTGAATTCACTAAGTGGGATCGCAAGAACTACTACTATCCGGACCTGCCCAAGGGCTACCAGATTAGCCAGTTCGACTTGCCCATGAGTTGCGATGGCTGGCTCCAGATTGAAGATGCTGAGGGCGAGTTTGAAACCAAGAAGATTGGAATCACCAGGGCTCATCTTGAAGAGGATGCCGGAAAAAGCATGCATGATGAAGTGGCCGGCAAGGCAGACAGTAGCATCGACCTGAATCGAACCGGAACGCCGCTGCTGGAAATCGTCAGTGAACCCGATCTGCGGTCAGCTGCAGAAGCCAAAGCGTACCTGACCGACCTGAAGCTATTGCTCACCTACCTGGACGTTTCGGACTGCAACATGCAGGAAGGGAGCCTGCGCGTCGATGCCAACGTGAATCTTCATATAGAAACTCCCCAGGGAACCATCGCCACTCCGATCGTTGAAGTCAAGAACATGAATAGCTTTCGGGCGGTGGAAAGAGCGTTGATCTACGAAGCCCAACGGCAGTACGAAGTCTGGCAGGAGACCGGACAACAGCTGGGCGAGGCCCCCAAGCAAACCCGGGGATGGGACGACCAGGCCCAGATCACCCGGGGACAGCGACACAAGGAGGAATCCAGCGACTATCGGTATTTCCCCGATCCAGACCTGGTGCCGGTCAAGATAAGTCCCGAAGAAGTTGCCTCGATGCGATCCGAAATTGGAGAGTTGCCAGCAGCTATTCGCCAGCGGCTGGTCGAGGATCACGGAATCACTCCTTACACTTCCGACGTCCTGGTCAAACAGGGCAGGGGAGTTGTCGATTACTTCGTGGCGGTCGCCCAAGCCAGCGGTGACGGAAAAACGGCCGGCAACTGGGTGCAACAGGAAGTCCTGCGAACGCTCAAGGAAAAAGAACTCGACATTGAAGCCTTTCCCGTTGCCAGTGATGAACTGGCAGAATTACTGGCCATCATCCAGCGGGGAGAGCTGGACAATTCTCGCGGCAAAGAAGTCTTCACGGAAATGGTCGCAGCTGGAAAATCAGCAGCCCAGGTGATGCAGGAAAAGGGGATTGAAAGCGTTGACGAAACCCAGGTCATTGAACTCTGCCGATCCCTGCTGGAAAAAAATCCCCAGGTGGTGGCGGATGTCCAGGGTGGTAAGCAGCAAGCCATTGGTTCATTGATCGGCCAGGCAAAGCAGCAAAACCCGAACATTAATCCCGGTAACGTACGTCAGATCATGTTAGACCTGATCCAGAAAATGGACTGACACCACAAGGAGTCTCAGCCGGATCCGGGATGGCTGGCAAGATCCCAGTTCGTGAGGAACAGCGCGATTGATGAACGATCCAGTTGCAACACGCCAGTCGATCATCACCTTGACGACAGACTTCGGCCCGGACAGCCCTTACGTTGCGGAAATGAAGGGCGTCATCTACTCCATTCACCCGCAAGTTACGCTTGTTGACGGCACCCACGCCGTGACACCCCAGGACATTCTGCAGGGCAGTTTTCTCTGGAAACAAATCAGCAAACCATTTCCGGCGGGCACCATACACTTAGCCGTCGTGGATCCAGGAGTCGGCACGGATCGACGCCTGCTACTGGTGGAAACAGCAGACCATTACTGGATTGCACCGGATAACGGGCTCTTTAGCCAAGTCGTGGCTAAAGAGCCCGTTCGCCAGGTTATTGAATTGGATCGTCCCGATTACTGGGCAAGCCACGTCTCCGCCACCTTTCACGGTCGTGACATCATGGCCCCGGTAGCCGCCCACTTGAGTCGTGGAGAACCGCTGGAAAAACTCGGTACTCCGACGCATGAACCACTGATCCAAGATTTACCGAAAATCCAAGTTGGCGAAAACTGTCTCTCGGGAGAGGTCATTCACATCGATAGTTTTGGCAATCTGATCACCAATATCCGCCGCGCAGACTGGGATGCCCAGGGGATCCCTGATCACTGCCAGGCAACCTGTGGCACCGATCATGCCGTTGGATTACAGAACACCTACAGTGAGGCGGACCCGCAAACTCCAGTGATCCTGTTTGGATCTAGTGGCTTCCTCGAATTCTCCATCGTCAACGGTAATGCTGCTCAGCAGCTCGGCGCCCAGGTTAAAACAGTAGTCCGACTGGACTGGTCACCTTAGCGCTTCTTGTCTCAGCCTGCTGGCGTGACGGCAACGAACTCTTAGAATAGCTCCAGCAGCATTCTTTCAGCATTCTCTAAAACAGACCGGTAACAGGATCCGCAAGATGAACAGGCCACTCAACAGTCCCAGGGAAGATCGTTGCTCGCCCAGTGCGACAACGTTGACCGATTGGGATCGCCATCATCTGTGGCACGCCTTTACCCAAATGGCTGAATATGAACCCCTGATTATCGAACGAGCCGAAGGATGCCTGCTCTACGACATGGAGGGGAACTCTTATCTCGATGGTGTCAGCAGTTTGTGGTGTAACGTCCATGGACATCGCCATCCTCACTTAGACCAGGCGATCATCGATCAGCTTGCGGACGTTGCCCATGTCACCTCGTTAGGCATGTCGAATCCAACTTCGATTCGTTTAGCTGCAAAACTGGCGGAACTGGCTCCTGGACAACTGAACCATGTCTTCTTTTCGAGCGACGGTTCTTCAGCGGTGGAAGTGGCCGTAAAAATGGCTTTCCAGTACTGGCAGCAGCGTGCTGACGCAAAGCCGGCCAAGCAACATTTTGTCACCTTCACCGACAGCTATCATGGTGACACGCTCGGTAGTGTCAGTGTCGGGGGCATTGCCCGCTATCAGGCGATCTTCCAGCCGCTCCTGTTCCAGACGTTTCGTCTGCCGATTCCCGATACTTACCGGATCCCCGCTGAAGTAGCTGTTGCTGATGTTTGCGAACATCATCTCCGTCATTTGGAAGCCCTGCTCTCTGAGCATCACGAGAAAATTGCGGCCGTCATCATCGAACCGTTGATTCAGGGGGCAGCAGGAATCGTCCTTCATCCAGACCATTACTTGTCGGGGGTAAGAGAATTAACGCGCCGCTATGACGTGCTGCTAATCGCAGACGAAGTTGCCGTCGGCTTTGGTCGCACGGGTACCCTGTTTGCCTGTCAGCAGGAATCGGTAACCCCGGATTTATTGTGCCTGGGAAAAGGACTGACAGGAGGCTATTTACCTATGTCTGCCACGCTGGCAACCGACGACATATGGAATGCCTTCCTCGGCGAATATGGAGAATCAAGAACCTTCTACCATGGACACACCTATGGTGGTAATCCACTGGCAGCGGCAGTCGCCCTGGCCACGCTGGAACTCTTTGAGCAGCAGCAGACTCTGCAACAACTGCCCGAAAAATCAGAGCATCTCGGTAGCCTGTTAAACTCACTCAGATCCCTGCCTCATGTCGGTGACGTTCGTCACAAGGGACTAATCGGTGCCGTCGAGCTGGTTCGAGATCCAGAGACGAAAGAACCATTCCCCTGGGAAGAACAACGCGGGGCCGAGGTCTGTCGGATTGCTTTGCAACACGGTGTTTGGCTTCGCCCACTGGGCAATGTTATCGTGATCATGCCACCGCTGAGCGTAACACTCTCAGAACTGGACCAGATCCTGGAAGCAATCCGTCTGGGTATCACCGCGATGGCAGAGACCACCGCTGACCAGATTGCCACGACCAGCGACCAGTCGAATCCTTAAACCTGCGCTATTTTTCCCGACACCCGTTACTATTGATCACTTTCACCGTTTCTCCTGGTTTGCATCTCATGTCAAAACACCTTCGCTATCTCCTGCTACAAGCCCGTCGCCAGGAAGATCCGATGCGAGAGCAGGAACGAACGTGTTTTTTACGAGCCCTTGATTGCCCGGCTGAACGACTGACCACCTGGGATCTAATTCCGGAAACCAGCAGCGGTCCTCGTTGGACCGACTACGACGTGATCCTGCTCGGGGGCAGTGGGAATTATTCCGTGGTCGATGGCGGACCCTGGCTTACTCGTGTTCTGGAAACGATCCAGGAGATCTACCAGCGGGCAATTCCTACCTTTGCTTCCTGCTGGGGATTCCAGCTAATTAGTAAAGCACTGGGAGGCGACGTGATCACCAATCTCGACCAGGCTGAACTGGGAACCACCGATCTGAGGCTGACCAGCGCCGGCGAATCGGATCCCGTCTTCGGATCCTTACCCGTCCAGTTCCAGGCTCATATGGGTCACCAGGACATTGTGACACGCTTGCCCAGCGAAGCGGTCTTGTTAGCATCGACCGATCGCGTTGAAAACGAAGCTTTCTGCTTTCCAGACAAGGGCTGGTACTGTACGCAATTTCATCCCGAACTGCGACTTGCTGACTTCGTTGAACGACTCACGGAATACCCGGAATACGTTGAGCGGATTGCCGGAATTCCCCTGGCAGAGTTTCTGCCACAGTGTCGAGAAACACCGGGTGCCAACGGGCTGCTGTCACGGTTTATTGAGCAGCTATCTTGAATCCTGGTAACCGGCCGAAATCACCAGGGCTATTGAGCCACCGTACGGGTGCCATCAGGCGACCCACCGATGGGATGTCCTGACGGCAGGGGGCGGCTGGCACACGTATAACCACGTTTATGTAAATAGCCGCGAACCTCGCGAAACTGACCAAAACTGTCTGGATAAACCCAAATCGTGATCGTTCCGCGGTCTTTGTCCTGTTGGCCAATGGTAGCCAGGAAATTTGACCCCGACTTCAGCGCCGCTGGCACCGTTTCTCCCAGGGAGGGAGAGATAGGTGTGAGTTCAAATTTCTCGAGTTCAACCCGCCGCTGCACCATCGACCCTTGACGTGTATCAATCGCGTTGCGTTTGTTGATCATCGTGTACTTCATCCGGAATCCCTCCACCGGACCAAGCATTTCAGTAGTACGAGCGGCATCCTTGAGTTTCCAGACATGGCGTGGAGCATCTTTTTGCAGCAGTTTAATAAACCGGTTCCAGGGAACATAAGCCAATCGGCCTGCTTTCAATTGAAAGTGGGTTTCCCATCCAAAAACAGTCTTTGCCATCGGCGTTGGAAAATGTTCGATGATTTTCTCGGGAACCGATTTACTGTTTAAAGCTGATCGCTTGTTCTCTATGTCAACCAATTCTGAAAGTGCCCTGCTTACTTGATCTCGCAAGTCAAAATCACGTTGCTGCTGTTGACTCAACTGCTGCCGTTGTGATTCCACGTCACTTTCCACGGCCGTCAGGAGTGCCAGTACCTTGTCCCGTTCTTTGCGGCGGAAGGCAATTTCAAAATCCTGTCTTTTCATGAGCCGATCGATGCGATGAATGTCCGTGGTAACCGCCTCAACCGCTACCCGGGGAGTTGCTGTATCGATTTCCTCGACCTGTTGCTGGTCACCTCCGGTGCGATTGACCACAATTGCCTCGCGAGCCCGTACCGCGACCACCATGACAAGGATGATAAGGACACCGACCAGGTTGGCAACAATATCCAGAAACGAATCCTGGCCCGGGTCCTCGACCGTTCGAATTGATGAGCGCCTGGTATACATGGTTCTCGCAGTACAAACCTGGTTGGGCTATTTTCTCTTAACTTCAATCCCACTGGACTCTAACAACGCTTTCAATTCCTCAAAATGACTGTCGGCACCTGGTCGCACTTCAACATTCAAAACGGGTTTCCAGTAACCCCTGGCAACTGCAATCCCCCAGTTCTCCATGTAATCCCAGAGCGTGCCAACAAACCGATCCAATGATCCCGCAACACTTCCCCTGGTCTGGGTCGTAAAGGGAGCTAGCCGTTCATATCGTCCCGGAACGATAATCAAACGATCCGTGGTACAGATGACTCTTACCGGTCGCGAGATTCCGGTCGAACCGAACTTTTTCTTGGGCAATCCCCAGCTCCCCTTACGGTTGCCAGGAGCAGTGGCGACACCACCTTCGCCATCGGTGCCAGCAAATGCTTGGGGAGTTCCGCCACCATCGGTAGCTTGTTCGGCAGCGAGTTGACTGTCAGTTGCAGCAGGTCCCTGCTCACGAGAGGTACCCTCTTTGAAATGCGGATCCTGACCGGCACCACTGGACTGACCCGCACCGAAACCGCGTCCCGACCCACTTCGAGCGGGGTTCGACGGTGATTTTGGCCGCCGGTGACTGTTCGCCGGTCGATACTGTTCGCTCGCCCGCTCTCCGAAGCGACTTGGCATCGCACGAGAAAGGCTAAGCTGTCGCTGCCGGGCATCTTGAATGGTCTGCAAGAGAAGCGTCTTAAGGTTTTCATCCGGCGGAGAAAAGTTCAGCGGAACTTTTTCTTCAATCAATTCATAACCGAACTCGTCTTCCCACGATTTCATCGCTTCGCGGGCCATCGCGTAGGTGTAGACTGCGTTGGGTCGCACCAGTAGCAAGGGGTAAGGTTCCTCCTGGATCGTCCCTTGCTGCGCCAAGTATTCACGGATTGCCCGTAAGCAGGCGTCGAGCGGATTGCCGGGGCCACCCGGTCCAGCCAGATCATCACGACTGATCTGAACCCCACCTGGATGAATCAAGATTCCAGCATCCGTGCACTCCAGGTAGATCGGGCGCCGCTTGGTCCCCTGGGATCCGTTGTAGACAACAATAGCATACCCCTGGTCAGCCTTTCTTGACTGTTGACGCAGCACTTTCAACTGCTCTTGGGCTTGCTTGATTTGCTGTTCCAGGTCCTTTAGCTGTTGTTGCCAGTCTTGAGACTGGTCTTGGCGTTGCTGCTGCAGTTGCTGTAGCCGGCGCATTTTTTCTTGCACGCGCTGCCAATCATTTTGAAGTTGCCGCAGATGCTCTTCCAGATGGCTTAGTTGCAAACGGTGCTCGGCCAGCTGCCCTGTTTTCTTAGTCCGCTGCTGTTCTAAAATCTCTTGCTGCCAAAGTAAATCCTCGCGATTTAATCGTTCTTCTTCCTCTTTTTCCTGTTGCTGCTTCGTTTGCGACTGCTGTTGCTGAACCACTACCTCGGCATGAACATGCGCCTGCTGAACCCCCAGGACCAGTAATGCGATCAAGGCTCCCATGGTGCAGATCAGGACTGCCAGGAAGGGAAACAGAGATGGTTTCAGCGTCGTTTGAGAAGATCGTCGACGTCTCATGCAGCGCGCCCTTGTGAGGAATGATCGTCGTCGTTCTCCAAGGCAACCCCAGTCCCTCGGCCAGCGCGAGTCTCCATGCGAGTGGTGAGAAGATGGATCGCAGCTGACAAGCTCATTACCGTATCCTCGAAATTCTTAGACCCGGCAAGCAAGTTCAAGTTGTCGTTGAGCGCGGTTTCCAGTTTGATTACCTCTGCCGTCGCCTGCAGCGTACGCTCCAAGACTTCGCCATGGCGTATCATTTCCGTTTGTTGTCCTCTTAACATGCGAGCGTTGTCCGAAAGGACCGTCTGCCATTGCTCCCAGCGATGCTGGGAATGTTCCATCGAGGCACGCTCAATCTCGGCCAACGACTGGGCATGCTGCTGAAGCGACTGGTCCAGTGACGTTTTCAGCGCCGACTCCAACTGGCTGCCCGTGTTTTCTGACAAATCGGTCCAGCGTTGTTCAGCATTCACCATCGATGCCTGCCACAATTCTGTCTGCCGGTAAACCAACTCGTACATGTTCTCCATCAGCATCTCACCCATCCGCTGTACTGACCCTAGCAGCGGATCCTTGCTGGCACCGAGTTGCTGGAAGCGACCGGCCAACTGATCATTCGCGCGACTGTCAACAACTGTCAACAACTGGCTCTCGATACGCTCAATCAGAAATTGCACAAACATCAACACAATTGCCAAACTGAGTGCCAGGGCAGTCGTGTCAAACGCCACGTAAAGGCCAGACAATAATCCCTTCATGGCTTGCTGCAAATCGCCACCCAATTGCTGCGTCGCCAGGTCGCCCAAGGCCTGGGTAATACCGATTACCGTACCCAAGAACCCCAGCATGGGTGTTGCCCAAATGATAATCCGCACCAGTGAATATGCATTGTGTTGACGCTCCTGATCCATGTCGGACAGGTACTTTAGCTCGTCACCCAATTGCTCTGCCGATCCGCTCCGCCTGACATGATCCAGGGCACTACTGAGACGCTGCCCCAAGTAAGAACTGCGGGCAGCCAGGGGTAACCCTTCTATTTGAGCGTGAAGGGCCGGACACTCCTCAACCGGCTGCCCGGCAACTGGAATCGGAGTCAATTGAATACGGTGCAACCACCAGAATTGTGCCAAGACGGTACCCAGTCTTAAGAGCAAGGCAGCCATCCCCACGAAGAACATACCGGTAGCAATAAAAGAAACCGGATGGACAGCAACATATCTCCGTAATAACTCATGGTCCCAAGGGCCTCGGTAAACCCCTGCATAAAACAGACTGCAAGCGGAAATACCGACGACCAGTGGCCAGCCCAGACTGCCAAAAATAACAACTAATGAGTTTCGTGACTTTGATCGTGACAACAGACTGATCCTTTATTAAGCGCGCACCATGAGAGACCAGGGTGTGCCCTCAAAATCGGCCTAATCGCTACAGTTTAATGAGCAATTTTCGCCATGCGTGCCGTGAATTCAGGAACTTTCAGTCGCTACTACAAACGCTCATTGCTAGCTGGACCTGGTTCTGTCGCCAAACCGGAGAAAATGCCTAATCGGAAAACTTGACCAAAGTCTCTCGGTTGACTGATCCGATAAGGTCTTTCATGAAGCACGGAGCCAAGAGTTAGTCAACGCAAATCCCGGGGGGGAACCGAGTCCGGGCCTGGTTCTTAGGAACCACCCGGACTTACTTTTGCGCCCTTGGAAAAATCTTGCTTCACTCACCATCAGTGGCTGACTGCTGGCCATAAGTAGCAAAGCACTGAGGAGTTTCCCAAAGGTCGACCTCGAGAACGGGGAAACCTTCTCCCGCAGTCACTTCGTAGATCAATTTGGCGATATTCTCTGCCGTTGGGTTGCTATCAATGAGAAAAAGAGGCTCCTGGAGTTGTTGAAGAAACTCCACGGCGGGATCTTCGCGGTGCAAGATCATCCGGTGATCCAGGTTTTCATCAATCCACTTGCTGACCACGGACTTGATATCTGAAAAATCCAATACCATGCCGCGATCATCTAATTCACCCGATGCAATCTTGATGACAGCTCGGCCATTATGCCCATGCAAATGGCGACACTTGCCTTCATAGTTAAGCAGTCGATGGCCATAGCAAAAATCAATCTGCCGAGTCACGTAATACATCATTGCCACACTTAGCACCTCTTTTGGGACCCATCAGATCATTTCATTTCGTGCACTGTCGCACTGCTACCAATCCACGAAAAGTCCTTTACCGGCTTCATGTTTAGACGCTTAAAGCCCTCTCAACAAGGTCCCCTGAGAGGGCGGCCAGTTTAGTTCTGATCTTGTCCCCCGGGCACCCTATGGACTAAACTTCCGCCGCTTTCGCGGCCGGAGCAGGGTGGAGGCAAAATTCGTTCATCGTGAAGGAGTTTGAGCGCATTTCCTTACCCAAACCGGCACTCGGCAAGATAAGTTGTTTATTGTCAACACCTTACAGCTCCGGAGAAGCAATAATAGGGCTTTCTCGGGTTGTGCCGATAACGCAATCCAAGCAAAAGGAACTGTGAAAATCGGCTCTGGTAAGATCGGTAATCTCTTGAAACGGCCCGCGGTGCTTTTAGAATTGATCTTATAAGCTCCGGGCTTTACTTGTGGTAGAAAGGAGTCCGCCAGCATGCGTATGTTGCTAGGAAGTTTATTAGTTGTGATGGGTTTTGTAGCGGGAGGGGTCGTCATTGGACTGTCGGGGTCATTAATTGCTGACAATCCGGGGCGACAACCGTTACAATCGGTACCAGGTGATCAGTTAATTGCCTTTTCGTTAGATCTAGGAAATTCCGGACAACAGGTAACATTGATTGATAGTAGCCGGCAAGTGATGGGGGTTTATCACATCGATCGGACATCGGGTGAAATATCGCTTAAATGTGTCCGAAATACTCATTGGGACCTATTAATGGATGAATTTAACGGAGTCAGCCCTTCGCCGCGCGAAATCCGCTCGTTGCTACAGCGATAAGCGAATATCCTTGTGACCGGGTATCGAGCACGGGGGGCCGTGACACCACTTACTGTATGCAGGTTTTGATTCACGACGTTTGAACTCAGGAAAACAAAATGGCTGACATGTTTCACAAATTGGAAGAAGCGGCAAAGCTCTTAAACGTAAGCCCGAAGGAATTGGGGGTAATGCGGGAAAATGGCGAGATCCGCGGTTTTCGTGATGGTTCGACCTGGAAATTCAAGGCCAGTGAAATCGAACAAATGGCAGGCCAGTCTTCCTCAGACGACGGATCTTCGGAAGTTCGTTTCCAGGACGAGGGGGACGACGATATCACCATGCTTGGTGAAGCGCCTGACCTGGCAGCCATGCTTGAAGTGGTCGACGACGATTCTGACTCAAGTGCAGACCTGGGTGCTGCCGCCAGTCTTCTGGTCAACGACGTGCGCGACAGTTCTGGTGCCAGCGTGATTGGAAACGGTTCAACGTCTCCGCACGAAAGCGACCTGGAACTTTCAGATTCTAATGACGACAACGTACTGGACGATTCAGAGTTACTGCTGCAGGAAGAGGGCGGTACCGGGGAAATTAGTGTCAACGAAAATGACGTTGACCTCGGTTTTGATTCGAGCGAACTGGCCGACAGTAGCGAAGATCTGGACCTGAGTGACGACGACTTTGCACTCAGCGACGACGACCTTGTCCTGAGCACATCTGACAGTGCGGGAAACAGTGACATCACGTTAGGTTCCGGCGACAGTGGTATCAACTTGGGCAGTCCTTCGGACAGTGGCATTTCCTTGGACGAAGAACCAATCGAATTAGCGGGTGGCTCTTCCTCGGCACTAGGGCTTCCTGAAGACAGTGCGATCTCCCTCGGCGAGGGAGACGGCATCCTGGATCTGATGGGTTCAGGCGAAGCAGATGACCTGTTATCTGACTCTAACTCGGAAGACTTCGCTAATCTCCAACCCGATGACGAGTTTCTACTCTCGCCATCAGATGAAGGTTCTGGAGACAGCTCAGACAGCGGTTCTCAAGTGATTGCTTTGTCTGATTCACAGGCATTTGATGAAGACGCCGCGACGATGATTGCAGACCGCATGTTCGAAGAAGATCCCTTGGACGCCGGCATGCTGTTAACCGAAGATGATGCGCTGGCACCTGATGCAGACATGGGTGGCTTAGGCGCTGAAGTTGACCAAACGTTGACAGCGCAAGTAGGCACTGGGCCGCATGAAATACTCCCTCCCATTCAGTCGGTCGAAGCCTCGTATTCTTTCTGGAATTTATCAGGGCTGTTCATTGTCTTGACCTTGCTCATCCTGACCGGTGTATCAATGACTGATGTGGCACGCAATATGTGGAGCTGGCAAGAACCGTACCAGGTCTCAAATTCGGTCATGAACTTGTTTGTTGGGCTGTATGAAGCAATTCGAGACATGATTGGCTAAGCCACCGTTTGTCTCGATTATCTTGCTTGCCGCCTTCCCTTCCAATCATCCTCCGGGAACTGGGAAACCCTTGCGGGCCGAAAGGTGATCACACCAATTTTCGACACGTCTGCTGAAATCTGCCACCGTTCTCCTTCCACCCTGGCTGGGGTATAATCAAGTCAACCGTAAGTGATTGATGTTCTTGTGGTTTGTAGCGTGCCAGCTGTGAACGCCGTTGCCTTCACCAAGTGAACTGGCAGGTACTGTTCGACGTACGACAACCAACCTCGGATCCACTGCAACGACCCTCCTGTCTGGCCCACGTTTCAATCTGATTGAACGCATGGCACATCCAAAACTCGTTAAACCTGACCAACCGCTTCCAACGCGTTGCTTGCTGCGCACTTACGAAATGTGTGCATCGCTGCGACTGGCAGTCATCTTGATCTTTACGCTGGCCGGCACGCTGGCATTTGCCACGTTCGTAGAAGCTGCTTATGGAACCGCAGCCGTACAGTTCTTCGTCTACCAGACCTGGTGGTTCAATGGTCTCAATGCGCTGCTGGCTGTAACCATATTCTGTGCAGCCACCATCCGATTCCCCTGGCAACGTCATCAAACCGGTTTTGTGATCACGCATATTGGACTGCTGACTTTGCTTTTTGGAGCCATGATTGGGCGGTTCCAGGGCATCGATGCACAGATTCCAATTTACGAAGATCAACTGGGACGATATGCCTTCGATGGCAGTGATCTGCGCTTCGACTTGAGTATCCGTTCCTTAACCAGCGACGAAGACGGCTCGACAGAACAGATTCACCCGGTTCCCTTTCCCAGCAGCCCCTTCAACTGGCTCGACTTCGCTAAGCTCTTTAGATTCAATCAGCCAGATGATGCCAAGCAGTTACAGCAAGTTGGTCCCCTGGCTCAATTCGGCTGGAAAATGCTCCGCTGGTCAACCGGTAACGTTTTCACCATGGCCAACCGAACGCAACCGGGTGAAGTCGTCTTTGAGCGGGACAACATCAAGCTGGAGGTGCTCGACTTCTTGAGCGACTCCAGGGAAATCTCTGTTCCAAACTTAAGATTCAAAATGAGTTTACCGGCCATGACCAGGATCGGACCTGACGGAAAACCGGAAAAAGGTCCTGTTCGCTGGGTTCCTGTAGAACTCAATATGGATCCCAGGCAAATCGAGCCTCAGTATCCGTTCGGCCTGGGAGACAGCCAAGTGCTTGGAGGCGGACGCGTCATCTTCACCATGGCTTCCTCGCCAGCCCATACCAAGGCCTTTCTAGCGGGCGGCCCGGAAGGTGACATCAGCCCAAAAGGACAAGTTGCCCTTTTTATTGATGGTCAGCGCCACGTATTGAACGTTAGCGAATCGCTGGGGGAAGGTCGCTTGCCGCTGGAGAACAGTTCTTTCCAGGTGGAAATATCCGAATACTGGAACGCCTGGAAACAGAACGACAATGTGATTGCCGGCCAACTCCAATGGGCCAACGATACGGCTGTCACCACCCCGCAAAGCCCGGTCGTGGTAGTTCATGTTTTTGACAACGAAAGCACGCAGCTTAGCAAGCTGGTTTTGTTTGCTAATAACCCGGAAGGAAATATCCAGGATCACAAGAACCAAGTTTATGGTGATCTGTGGTTTGACTTTTCGGCGCTCAAACAACAAGAAGCAACTCGCCTTGGCGCTGGTGACCGACTGGAGTTTTTCCAGACCCACGACCACAAGCTCTATTACCGGTACTGGAAACGGGCTGAAAAAAAACTGCGATTTATACGCGAGGTACCACTGGACGGAACGCCGGAAACGGCCGTCAATGCTTTCAAGATGCCAATTGCTCAATTAAAGTTGTACGTCCAGCAGTTTCATCCCGCGGACAAACCAGGACGAAAAACGCTACCCAGTCCATTTGACCGTGGCAGAACACTAGTTCAAAACCGTGCTGTCGCCAAGCTCCGCCTGACCGTCGACAACCAGGCACAAGAAAAGTGGGTCCGTATCTTTGTTGGTACACCCCAAGAGCGACCACAAGCGAACCAGGTTCTCGAAGTGACGGGAGACGATCGAGTTGTATCGGTCACGATGCCTTCCAAGGCAATTGACATCGGGTTTCGTATCCGGCTAAAAAACTTCGAACGCAAGCTGGATCCCGGAACCAGTCAGGCTTCTCATTTCTCCAGTTGGGTCGATTTTCTTGACCGGAAAACCCAATGGCATATTCGATTCTACGAGCTTGACGGGCAGCAGCTGTCAGCGGTAAAAATCCCTAGTGGTTCATTACCGAGTGGCGAGACCTTGGGAACCGGCCAACTTGCGCTACAAGGACAGGTTGCCATTTCCTCCAACGGACAGCACCTCGTCTGGACCAATCCGCTGAACCGGCAATTGCAGCGCCTGACGCTCGACAATCTAGAAAGTGCTTCTCCGGTTACCATCTCGTTAAAACGCCCAAAAGTAACACCACATCCCTCACAGGGCAGCCGAGCCTCAGAAACGGTGCAACTCTCTCGACCTTTGGCACTAACCATGCATCCTCGAACTTCCAATCTTTACTGGGTCGACCAACAGACGTTTCACGCTGGACCAGTGACAATGCTCTACAGCGCAGAAACTGATGGCCGCAACGTTCGGCTAATACTGCAAACCGGTGACACCAGCTTGGACAGCTTGGTGATCGCTCCATCGCTGGAAAAAATCTACTGGACCGACAAACGCCGGGGTCGGATCGGGCGATGCAACCTTGATGGCGGCGAACAGGAAATACGCTTCATCACCGGCCTCAGCGAACCTGATCATCTGATCCTCGACGAAACTTCTGGGTTACTCTACTGGAGTGAAAGGAAGGATAACCGGGGACAGATTCGGCGCGCCAAACTGAACGGGTTGGACCCCGCAACCGCTGTACAAATAACCGAAGACGACCAGGTTATCCGCGGACTGGCAATCGACAGCAAGAGTCAGCACATCTACTGGATCCAATCCGAAGATCATCCGGGCGGTTATCTGGGCAGACACTCTCAACAAACACCCGTCACTTCCCGAATCATGTTTAGCAGCCTGCTTGGTTCCAACCGGCAAGACTTACAGATCACGAACTTGAGCCAACCAAGCAACCTGGTCTTTGACAAACGTCGCCGAATTCTCTATTGGAACCAGTCTGCCTCCTACCGCCATGACGTTTATATCACCATGAATGCCCCGGTTGAATTCTCAAATCCTGTTAATGGCCAAACCTACCGCCTGTTCCAGGAGAGTTTCAGCGGCCCCTGGAAGCCGGGGAGTCCCGAATACGAACAAATGGTCCTGCCAAGCTCGGAGAAAGAGGAGCTATACCTGTCGGTTCTAACGGTAAACGCAGACCCTGGACGCTGGATTCGCAACCTGGGATGCCTGTTCGTCGTGCTAGGAATTGCTACGATGTTTTATATGAGAGCCTACTTCTTTAAAGCACGGCCGAAAACTCAACCCGTTTCACAACCCAACACTGCTCGTACGTAATCTTTGCCTGAACTGGAAATCAACAAGTTAGTAAAAAGCCTCAGACCATGACAAACACGATCCTACCGTCTACACACCGATGGCGTTCCCTTTGCTGGGCACTACTGATCATCACAGGACTTCCTGGGATAGCCATCGAAGCAGCGGACCGTTCCGTATCTCTGAAGGTAAACGTTGATGCCCTGCGTCATATCCCGG
>JAYGDG010000195.1:0-7251 GCA_046583015.1 Pirellulaceae bacterium
TGAAGTTCTTCACCGGAACAAAAGCCTTCAGGGTGAAGCCCAGTTCACCTTCTAGTGAAACCACAGCGCCGATAGGTTTTGAGCGATCGATCCCTGCCGTAAAGGGGTCCAGCATCGCGTTGAGTTGATCGTCTATGCCTGGCAGACCAATGGCCGCGATGACGTGCTTGGCATCGCCTACCAACTCATCAACACTGGACAAAGTGATCACGGCAGCAGGCTTGGTCGCTGTTTGAGCCTGGGATTCTGCCCAGGGGGTCATAACGACAGTTAAAAGGACCGCGATCAAGCTAAGATGTTTTAGGTGTTTCACAACTACAATCTCCTATAGTCTCAATTCGATAAACCAGGGCACTCGCCTGCGATCAAAAGTAAAAACAAAATGTAAACCACAAGTTGGAAACGCTGCCGGCTCCGTCAACAGCTGAAGCAGGCGGTTTCAGGTTGTCCCCCCGCATCATGCAGAAATTGCTGTTCATCCATTCAACCGGTCTGCTAACAAGCAGCACAGGAACAGCGGCTCATCATGGGATCCGAGGGGCGAAAGAAAAGTTTCCATCAACGGTTCGGATACACGAAGGCCATCAGACTAGCTCATTGTACCCCGTTTTATCGGGGGATGTAATCACTGCGGAGAGAAATCACCAAGATTCTTCCGAGGACTAAACCCTTATACACTGAGCGTTTTCAAGGAGTGGAACCCCCTTGAGATTGCGGGTTCAGAGAAAGACCAATAAGAACCAGACCACTTGAGACTAACGCTCACGATAAGTGATACGGCCCTTGGTTAGATCGTAGGGCGACAACTCTACCTTTACCTTGTCGCCAGGCACAATACGAATGAAGTGTTTCCTCATGCGGCCAGCTACATGCGCCAGAACTTCTGAACCTGTTTCCAGTTGGACACGAAAACGGGTATTGGCCAGCGCCTGGGTGACCGTTCCTTCAACTTCGAGTGCTTCTTCCTTAGCCATACAATTCTCCGCCCAGAACGACTTGCTCAACAAACATCTCACCTCGTACTGCGAATCAATATAGCAATTCCCTGTTGCGCGTCTAGGCGAATTTGCCTTGCCAGATCCAACAATGTGTCTAGCTATCAGTCATCGAGGAAAAAGCCCCTACCAGCGATTCCAGAATATAATCCGCCGACTCGATGCCAATTGAGAGTCGAATCGTACCGCTGGTGATCCCCAGATTGCTTCGCTCTAAATCGCTAAGCTTCCGATGACTGGTCGATGCCGGGTGACTCAACGTCGTAGACAGCTCGCCCAGTGATGGACAAAAAGGAATACTCTGGGCCGCCTCGATAAATGTATCCACGGCGGGCTGCCCATCAGCAAGATTAAAGGTCACGATCGAACCGAACTGGTCTCCAAACTGCTGACCGGCCAACTGGTGATCGGGGTGCGATGATAAACCGGGGTATTGAACGGATTCAACCAGTGGCTGTTGGCGACTCAAGAACTCCGCCACCAGCTGGGCATTGGCCGAAGCACGACTCAATCTTAAGGGCAGCGTTCCTAGTCCTCGCAAGGCTAGCCAGCAATCCAGTGGACTACTGGCCAGACCCCAGGCAGCGACTGCCTGAGGCACCCGGTCCCAAAGCCGGGCTGGGCCTGCCAGCATCCCCAGCATCACGTCGCTGTGACCGTTCATCATTTTGCTAACACTTTCCATGACCAGGTCGGCGCCGAACTCCAGTGGTCGACAAAGAGCAGGGGTAGCAAACGTATTATCAACGAGCAACAGCGCCTGGTGGTCGTGTGCTACTTCTGCCAGGCGCGTCAGGTCCGCAACCCGCAACTGAGGATTGGTGATCGTTTCGACCACCAGTAAACGGGTATTCTCCTGGAAGGCCTCGGATAATGTTGCCAGGTCATGGGGGTTGGCCATCGTGTGTTGCACCCCATAACGACTGGCCTCCGCTGTCAGCAATTGGGTGCTACGGCCATAGAGCTGGTTGCTCACGACCAGGTGGTCGCCCTGGCTCAGCTGGGACAAAACGGCCGCTGCCAAAGCGGCCATTCCAGAAGAAGTAATGACAACGCGTTCAGCTCCGTGGAGCAAGCGACACTGGTCGGCAAACATGTCGGCATTTGGATGGCCATCGCGTTGATAGACATAGCCACTGATTTCTCCCTCCAGCAACTGGTTGGCCTGCTGGGTCGTCTCGCATTGCCAGACTGAAGCCAGCTGGATGGGGGGCGCATGCGGCACTGTCGTGGAGGGTGCCTGTCCTGCTGGACGTGGACAAATATCTTCCGGGCGTGGTTTCGCCACTGGGCTTCTCCTTGCTGGAAATTCAGGTTTGTGCCAGTGCTTGGACATCTGGCAAGTTGCCGTCCGCATCAAATGGCATGTCCCGCAAAGGGGTCAGCACTTCCAGGTCTGCTCGTTGTTGTGCCTCTTCCATGTAGGCGGCCGAACATTCTACTTCTGCTACATCCAGCGTATCGCGAATCCACATCAAACGAGATTCCCGCGGCTTAATCAGGCCAATCGTTGAGAGGGCCATATCAAGTGTCTCGCGATCGGTTTCATAATCCAGTGGAATCATAGCACCTGTTGGGTGGCCTCCGGTCAGGCAATTGACACGAGTTGCCTGCACATTCATCTGCTCCACCACCCGCGAGAGGCAAAATTCTGCCAGGCCGATACCGGCGGCATTACCGTGGGTTTCAGCAGTCAACCCTCGCACAATGATCTTCTTGACCTTGGGATATTCTTCCTCCGCAGCGCGGTGATCGAGGTACTTGCGTCCGACCACGTTTGTGTCCAGTCCCGAGCCGCTGATGTTCTTGCCAATCTCATCAATGGTTAAGATATCAACTTGATCAAATGGCAATCGCGGCATCCATTGTTTCGCCAACACCAACAGTCCTTTTTCTTCTTCTTCAAACTTCTCCGGGGCCACGCCGGCCAGCTTCGCAGTTTCATCATAAGCGTTTTCGACAATTGCCAGGCCACCGACAATCCGGCACTTGGCCAAGACCTCGCGGGCCACACTGCGAACAATCTGACCAAAGCTGTAGTTCATGATGGCTCGATGGTAGATCAATGCACCCGCATGTTTACCGAGGCCAATCAGCATCATCTTCATCAAGCCGCTTTCAATGTCTCCATGAAATCCCGTATGTGGTTTAACACGACCGCAAACAAAGACATGGTCTGCCTCAGACGCCTGCTGGTCAAAATGGACAGGGAATCCTTCCTCGGCTCTACAAACCACCACCGTATCCATGCTGGCGCGTATGGGGCATCCGCAGAATTCCTCGGTGATGCCATACGATTCAATGATCTGTTGTTGTCCTGCTGCGGTACCACCACCATGGCTTCCCATTGCCGGCACGATAAACGGTTCGGCTCCCAAAGCCTTTAGGTGCTGACAGATCCCACGGATAATAATTTCAATGTTGGCAATGCCACGGCTGCCCGCTGTAATCGCCACGCTCTGCCCTGGTTGAATTTTCTCCGCAAGTGCCAGGGAAGCCAGTTGCTGTTCCACTTCTCCCGCCACGTCGTCTACCACAGGTCCCTCGAATTGCTGTCGCAACCGAAACAGTTGGGGATAGTTCGTCATCAAGTCCACCCTCTCGCAAAAACAGTGGTTGTTAGCAGATCACGGGAACACGTATTATGGCCTCTTTGAATCCACTGGGACAGCCCGTAATGGAGCGCTGCCTGCCAGCCAGCTGAGGCAGTCTTAGCGGCTAAATAGTTTGACAAGCGGCGCAAAATAGTCGTCATAACCCGCTAGAGGATCCCCGTTGACCAGCAATGTCACGAGACCTGAATCCGTTGCCAGCCAGCTGCCCCCCTCAAGTTGACAATCACTTCGCACCAGGCCGGCCTGTTTTTTTACTTGCACCGCCTGGCCAGAACTTTGCCACAACACTTTCGCCCCTTCCTGGTTTGACAACATAACTGCCCGCCCTGATGTCACCACCAGCCAACTGGATTTTTTAGGCCCTGAAATCACTTCACCGCTCTCCACGCAGCTTGCCTGCACACCGCGATACAAGCGACTGACGGTTTCATCGGTTTCCAGCAAGTCGAGGATGGCGCAGGCAAGCGCCGCTGGCAACCGAGCTGGTACCGTGCTTTCTGAGCAGTGGGGCTGCAATTGTTCACGATAAGCATGGGCCAATTGCTTTTTAGTCACTTTTGCCTCGCGGCCTAAATAACCTGCCGCCTCCACGACTGCCTGGTCGCCTGCCAGTCGTGGCGCCAAGCGGGCGGCCAGCCCTATCAATTCGTCAACATATTGGTCAATGACCGGAGAACCCGCTGGTAACAAGGGTGGTTCAAAATGACACGACGAGTCTTCTTTCCAGCGTTCCAATGTTTGCTGCTGTTCTGCTTGTGGCAAGTCGTCGTAGAGAGCCAGGCCAGGTAACATTTCGGCCAACTCATTGGTTCCATACTCCTTCACCGCGACCACGTAGCCGATGAGTGACTGCAACGCCGCACTACGCTGCTCTGGCAAGGCTACCTGCGATGGAAGCGGCGAAGCGAACTTGGCAGCTAATCGCTCCTCTACCTGGCTGCGCCACTTCTGCTGGTGCCCAGAATCCACTTCGGTGAAGCAACGGTTCGCAAAGCGGTCCAGGCGTTCCATGATCGCCTGGCGTTCATTGTCAGTCAAAACGACGGCTGCACGATACCGCCGCGGTTGACAACTTTTTCCGGAGGCCAGGCAACGATAGAGATAGATGCGGTCATATTCACTGCGCAACTGAATGGCCCCAACTTCACTTAAAGCCTGGGTCAACGTTTCTCCGCTGGTTGGGAAGGTTGCCAACAGTTCGGTGAGTTCCGCGGCATAAATCCAATTTGGATCTCGATGCCGGAAATCGCCACCATAGATGGCAGCCACTTCAAAACCAATAACGCGTACAACGTGGTTTAGCAAACCCAGGGCCTGGCGATTGACAACTCGAGTTGCCAGTGCCTTGGCACCACGCGAACCGACAGATTGCAACATCCACCAGGCACCCATTGAGACTGGATTGGCCCCCATCGCGTAGCGGCCCAGATGATAGCCCTTGCCAGCAACCTGCAAGAATGGACGCGCCCGCTGGTAAACGCCGTAGGCCTGCACCGCGCGGCGCACATAACCATAAAGACTGTTGATATTGAGTTCTTTGACATTCAACGGCAATTCGTCAACCACGACGAGGAATTGCAAACAGGCTCGACTGGTCGCATAAAAAATCTGTTCCGTGCTCGTTTCCAACAGCGGGTTGAGCGACTCTGGCTGATAGATTCGAGCTACCCTGTCGGCCAACTGCCAGACCTCCTGCAGTAGTCGCGATACTTCGAACTTTCCATCAACCGTATACCGGTTTTCCAAAATCGAATCGAAGATTTCTTGAGAAGCCGTTTCCAGCAACTCGATGGTTTGCTGATCCAACGCCACTAGTTCAGTCAACTCTTGATCCGTGGCAGCAGTCTCCGCTAAATCAACCGGCTGGGGAAACTCCATCCATTCGTGGTAGGTAACAATTTGACTCGCCAGTGTTTGCTCACGGCGATCCAGTTGCTGTGCCAGTTCGTTGAGAGCTGCTTCCTTTTGAGCTAGCAATTCCTCCGGATCCGCTTCACTGGCATCCGGGGAAGTTCCGGCCGACCAGCCCTGCATACCGTTCAATGCTCCATACCAGATCAACGCCGCAGCCAGATATAACAGGTATTGCCAGTTTCCAAGTTGCGGCTGGTTAAAGAACGTGACCAGGACCAGCAGACAAACCCCAACAACAATCGTGGCATAGGCTGCTGACAATTTACGTTGCGCTGGCACCACTACGGTCCTCTGCTATTGGAAATCTTGTACGACGGGCATCGCCTGGTAATTATACCAGTCAGCGGGCAGCAAAGGGGTTGCCTAGGAGTCCAACAGGCTTTGCTGCTCAGTCGCTGCCGGCTCAGGCGAACCAGCCAGTTGGCCTGCCAGCCATTTCACGTCATTGAGCGCAAACGCCAGGTACAGGATGACACCTGCCGGAATCAGGATGACCAGCCGCAGCCAGGGTGCCATGGAGACCAGCAACAAATCTCCCAGGGCCCAAACAACCAAGCCCATCGCCAGGGATGCCAGCCCTGGATGCCAGACGAGTGCCAACAGGTCGCGCAAGCGAATTCCGACAAGATGGCAGCTATAAGCCAGGTAAGGAATTAGGATTGCAGTGAGCATCACCAGGGAGTAACTGGCCGCCACTCCCAGGAAAACTCCACGAGGGTAGGTAGCAGGATCGCCAAACTTGGTGCCAAGCCAGTAACCGGCCAAATAACCTTCTAAGAGAAGCAAAAACATCACGAGGGCTGAAAAGAAGAGTGCCTTGGTTTTTCCCACCGATGCTAAAACGCTACCGGTAATGTTGACAAAGCCTTGTGCCAGTATGGCCGGTGCCAGCGCGGTGACCAGCCAGCCTGCTTCTTTCCATTCAGGCGCCAGCACAAGCATCACATCGCGACCCACGACAAACAGCCCAACGCCTGCCGGCAACAAAGTAATCGCAATCATGCGGTAGAACAAAAGTGCGATTTGCTGATATGCCTGCGGATCCGATTGAGCACGTGATAGCGCCGGTAACATGACACTTGTCACCGGTTGCGTGATTAACTGGACTGGCTTCATCACCAGTAGGAATGACTGCGAATAGATACCCAGGCCCGCTTGCCCCAGCTTGGTCCCGCCAAACCACCAGGCGATAAGCATCTTGTCGATCGCCTGGCCCAGGTAAAAGAGCAAACTGCTGGCCGAATAAAGGCCGCCAAAATGAATGAGGTCACGAAGCGGAGTTTGCCTGCGCGGCCAACGAGGTTTCCATGGTTCCAGGCACCAAACGGCGATATTAATGACCGTTAATTCAACATATTGCTGTAAAACCAGGATCCACACGCCCCACTGCGGGTTCAAGATCACTGCAATAATGGCCAACAAGGATCCCGCTGTTTGACCACCTAGTCGGGCAGCAACAAGACGTCCCAATTGCATTTTTCGTTCTAGCAATGCCTGGTGCAAAAACCCCAAAGAAGCCAGCACCGAGGTACCTGCCAGCCACTGGCACAAGGTTATGAGTTCGGTAGCACCGTAAATAGGTGCAAACAGATAACCAAGTCCCACCGTTGCTGCCGCGGCGACAAGGCCCAACACTATATTGATTGAAAACAGTGCCGCCCGCTGCTGGTCACTAAGCGTCTTCCGTTGAACCGTGGCGATGCTCAGACCCAGCGAGGTGAGCATGC
>JAYGDG010000362.1:0-5521 GCA_046583015.1 Pirellulaceae bacterium
GCCAGTCCAGTAATTGAGGATGCGTGGGGCGCGTTCCCAGTTCACCAAAGTTGTCGAGGCTGCGAACGATGCCCTCGCCAAAATGGTGTTTCCAGATGCGATTGACCATCACGCGAGCGGTTAATGGGTGTTCTGGATTGATCAGCCACTTGGCCAGGGCCAGTCGACGTCCGGTTTTCTTGGAGCCGGGCCAGGGCGGGGTTGACTGAAACGGTGTCTTACCATCGGTCAGTACCGAAGGGACTCCCGGGCCGACTAAACGTCCGATTTGCTGGTAGTCTCCCCGGCGATAAATATACGTTGGCGATGGATCTCCCCGATCCCAGAGAGCGCGAATGGCTGGAACTTGCCGCTTTTGCTCAGTCAGCGCTTTTACGGCAGGAGTTACCTTTTGCTCCAGGTTCTTGTAGTCCTTGTTTTGCTGGAGTTGTTTTTCGGTCAGTGTCAGTTGTTTGCCGAACTTGTCTACCAGGTACTTCTGCACTTCGCTGCGATCGTCTTTGCCGAGCTTCACGGCAGCCCGGACATCGGCTTGAAGAGTCTCGGGAAGCGTTTTGAGCTGCGCAGCGAGGTATTGCTTTTGCAGTTCTTTGGTCAGCGTCTCCAGGGGCTTGTTCTGCTGACGAATCTGCTGGTCCAGCCGCTGGTTATGTTCGGTGACACGTTGCCTGGTTTGTGGACTGGCGATCTCCAGTACGCGGCCCGGTTTCTTGACTTTCGTTTGGCCTGGTACAAAAGCAGGTTTGAGCCAGTCGTGAACGTCGTAGGCTCCTTTAAAGATAGCCCACAAGCGGTAGTAATCCCGTTGAGGAATCGGATCGTACTTGTGGCTGTGACAGCGGGCACACTTTAGCGACAGACCCAACACGGTACTGCCGAAAATTTCGATCTCGTCGGCGACCACTTCCATGCGTTCGGGGACAAAGTTGACAATATCCGAGCCGGTGCCGTCCGGAGCCATGCGTAAAAAGCCGGTGGCAATCAAGTTGTCTTCCAGCTCGGGCGTGATGACTTTCGCATTTTCATAATCAGCCAGTTCGTCACCTGCCAGCTGCTCCAATAACATCCGATCATACGGTTTGTCTTTGTTAAAGGCGCGAATGACATAGTCACGGTATCGATAGGCAAAAGGTCGCAGTGGATCGGCACTTCGTTTTCCTTCGGAATCTGCATAGCCCGCCAGGTCGAGCCAAAACCGTCCCCAGCGTTCTCCGTAGCGAGGTGAGGCCAGCAGACGGTCAATCATCTTTTCGTAAGCCAGCGGGTCCTGGTCACGGAGAAATTGCTCAACGTCGTCTGCTTCGGGAGGCAAGCCAGTCAGGTCAAAGTAGGCTCGGCGCATCAAGGTCAGTCGATCTGCCTCGGGGGAAAAGGTCATCTTGTGCTCTTGTAACTGTTTCAGCACAAAGTTGTCGATCGGATTGATCACCTGCTCACCGTTCCTGTTGGCCGGAATGATGACTTTAGAAAGTTGTTGAAATGACCAGAACTGCCGATCTTCATCGTTTACCAGGGGATCCTGCCGGGTTGTGGCGACATCTCTTTGGACGTTGATTTCCGGGGCCCCTAATTCGATCCAACGTGTTAGTAGTTCAATTTCAGCCTCTCCCATTCGCCTGACTCCCGCGTCAACGAGCAACCGATTAGGAGGCATCTCGCCAGAGTGGATTCTCTTCAGTAGCAGGCTTTCAGCTGGTTTTCCCAGTACCATGGCAGGTCCTGACTTACCTCCCTTGAGCATGCTGGTCCTGGTTCGCAGATCCAGGCCCCCTTCTTGGGTTCGCAGGCCATGGCAGACGGCGCACCGCAGAAGCATCAGGGGTTCAATATTATGCTGGTTGACTTCCCCGGCAGCCATTAGTTTCTGTACGTCGACCTTGGACTTGAACGGCATCCCGGTTTTAACCCAAGTGCTGAGAGTGTGGATCTCATCGGCCGAGAGGGCTGGCTTTCCTTCCGGGGGCATCAGCTTCTCATGGACCATCTCGTAGAGCAGACCTTCTTCTGCATTCTCTGGATCCACAACGTGGCCCGATTCGCTGCCGCGAAAGAGCCCCTCGGGAGAACTCAGGTCAAGCTCGGCCTTCATCGATTGCGGGTTGTGACAGGAGACGCAATGTTTCTTGAAGATAGGAGCAACATCGGTTTCAAAGTGAACCGTCGCCGGTGGTGCCGCGATTAACGTTGTGCCAGTAAGCAGCCAAATAGCCAGCAGTTGCCATAAGGGCTGGCAGGTGAGTGCGGCAGATGGATTGGCGGGCAGGAGGGGCATCGTTTTCACCGTAAACGGACTTGGAAATGGCGGGCAGCAGCATGGCTGGCAATCGCCAAAAACCAGTACATCTTATTTTACTTGGCCGTTTCCTCTGGCGTCAACGTTGTTGTAGAAACTTGCCCAAAGGAGGGTGATTAATCGGAAATAGACCACAAGTGCCTGCTAGAACGAATCAGCAGTTGACCATTATCGATCACAGAGGAAGCGTAGACTGATTCTTCGATCCGATTGCGGGCCCGTTCGACATAACGGTCTTGATGAGCGGCCAGCACGATTGTCAAACCGTCTTCATTAGTGAAGTAGATGGACTGATCGGTGGCGATTGGCGAAGCGGTGAAGGCGCCGGTCAGGCGTTTCTGCCAGACACGCGTTCCCGTATGGGCATCAAGACAGGTACTGATTCCCTGATCATCAACCAGGTAATAGTAATCTCCCACCAGGATGGCGCTGGGCACATAGGGGGCACCCCGCTGGTTTTCCCACTTCACGTGGCTCTCGGTGACGTTGCCGCGACCACCGGGACGGATGGCCAGCGTGGGTCCCTTGGGACCACTGACAGCGTAAATCAGGCCATGTCCAAAAACGGGTGTGGGAATGCACTCGCGCCGCATCCCATCGATGGTCCAGAGCAGTTGACCGGTTTTAGGATTCAGGCCATCAATCTTGAGGGAACTGCAAAGGATTAATTCCTGGCCGTTTGGGGTCGGGACCAGTCGTGGCGAGGACCAGGATAGCCATGTCTTGGGCCGTGCTGTTTTCCAGACGTTTTTGCCGCTGCCTTTGTCCAAGGCAATGGCGTAGGAAGGTCCGTAGTGGTCACACTGCAAGATCAGCAAGTTGTTCAGCAGCAGGGGGGAACTGGTTGCTGGAAACCGGTTTTCAAAACGCCCATATTCCCCGGCCAGCGAACGCTGCCATTGTAAACGTCCTTCCAAATCGACACAAAAAACATCACCGGTTCCATAGTAGGCGTAGACGAATTTGCCATCGGTAATCGGCGTCGGGCTGGCCATGCTGCTCTTGGTCGCATGAAATCGGGTGGGGGCGGTGCCCCAGAAACGACGTTGCCAGAGGATCGATCCATCATCACGGGAGAGGCAAATCAAGTGCAACTGGTCCGGGTGCTCTCGTTCGGCAGCCGTAACAAAGATACGATTCTCCCAAAAGATGGGGCTGGAGATTCCTGAGCCTGGCAGGGCTGTTTTCCAGCGTACGTTTTCAGTGGCAGACCAGGTCAGCGGTGGGGACGGCCCACTGGCGATGCCGTTACGCTCTGGACCCCGCCACTGGGTCCAGGGCTCTGCTGCGATGACCTGGTGGGTTGTGAAACCGTTCAGCAGCCAACAGCTGGCGATCAACAGGCAGAGTCGCTTGCGAGTTTCTCGTTTGGTTGACATCGAAGGTTCTGATCCATTAGCTGGAATAGGAAAACATACTGCTGGCGGAATTAATTAGCTGGTTGAGCGGCCGAGGAAATCTCTGCTGCTGTCGGTTTCAATGGTTTGAGGCCGACGTTCAGCCCTGTCGAATCACAGAAACGAATCTGGAATGACCAGTTATTTGGGACTGCCGGATTCTTGTGCTGGGGACCCTGGCAGATCTTAATCAGGATGCGGTTGGTTCCCTGCTGTAGTTCACAAGGGGCAGAAAAGCGGTCCAGGCGCGTTCCATTAAGCCACTGGCCTCGGGAAAAGACGCGCTTCCCGTTGATCCAAACGGTCATGTTGTCGTCGGCGCCGCAACGCAGTTCGGCTTTTTGGCTGCTGGGAGAGTGAACCTCGGTATAAGCGTAGCCGACCGCTTCCTTGACCGGTCCGATGACCTGGACCAAGTTGGTCTGACCGAGTCGATCAGTAGCCTGGTAGGGTTTCCAGCCAATGGTGCCATCCTGGCCCGCATAGGTTGCCGACAGGTCGACCTTGGTCTCCGGTGGAAAGGAGGCAGCGAAGCCACTAAATTCCGGTGCGTCGAAGGGACCGAGCAGATACCAGCGGTTAAGAAATCCCATTTGCTTGATGATGTCGACCTTTACGTTAAGTCGTCCGAGTTGGTCGGCCGCTTTGATAATTTGAGAATTGTCCCTGGCGTGCTGGAAAGCCAGGCGATAATGGCTGATGGCAGCTTTCGCTTCACCCGCTTGCTGGGATTGATCTGCCTGCTGCAGGACGCGTTGCACGGCTTCGGAGCGGAATTCCCGATCGTCGAGCAGGCGAGGGAGTTGTTGCTGGCGAAACTGGGGATCGACATGATCCAACAGGTCCCAGGCCAGTCGGCGCGCCCGTCCCTGGTGTTTGCTCTGGAGTATATAGCTGCGGAGAAAATCCGCCGGAATTTGAGGCTGCGGTTTAGCCAGTTCCCTGGTCACGATTTGCTGGTAGACGTAGCGACACCAGTTGCCGGCGACGAGGTTTTCGGTATCCATGTGTTCAAACAATTGTGGAAGGATCTCGATCCCTTCCTGGAGCAATTGGTCTGCTGCCTGGCGGGCTGCCGCCGAGCCACGGCCCTGGGGTCCGACCTGGTCGATCACCTGCAGCGCCGCCTGGACCTTGTCCGCCCCCTGGCTTGTATCCTGTGCGACAAGAATCAGGCAGGGTAAAAATGCGATGACTATGCTATAACGTAACGCCATGAGGCAGGTGATCCCGCTGCTAAAGAGTCTTAGCTGCTTGTAATAATGCCGATCATCTCCCGCTCTGGGCATGAAGTCAACGTAGCGAACTTAGTTTTCTCACAGGAAAATAGGGAATCAGCATTCGATGGAAGTAATCGCTGCCCGCACGGCTCAAACAGCCCCTGTTTTGCTGGATATGCCGGAACCGGCCTCACCAGCAGCAGGGCAAGTCCTTTGTGAAACGCTCCAACTGGGTGTCTGTGGGACCGATCGTGAAATTCTCGAGACGGGGACTCCCCATGTGCCTGCTGGTGAGGATTTTCTGGCCCTGGGACACGAATGCCTGGGGAGAGTGCTGGAAGTTGGTGCCGAAGTTGAGGGTTTTGAGCCCGGTGATCTGGTGGTCCCCGTTGTACGAAGAAACCTGGAAACACCCGAGGTCCAGGGGGATAGTCGGTTGCAACAGCGGATTGCACGCCCTGACTTGATGCCCTGGGGAACTTACACCGAACGTGGGATTGTTGAAGAGCATGGCTTCTCTCAGCCCCGCTGGCTGGACCGCCCCGAATTCCTGTTTCCGGTACCGCCAGAAATCGCCGACGTTGCGGTGCTAACCGAGCCATTCACGGTGA
>JAYGDG010000382.1:0-2676 GCA_046583015.1 Pirellulaceae bacterium
GGACAATGGCCAGACGATGGGCCTGCTTGGCAAGTTTTGGCAGATGCTCACACAACTGGATTCCCGGTGCCGAAGTTTCGATCGGCTTAAATGGCCCCCGGATGTTAGCCGGGGCATCCGGTTTCATATCCCAGGTATCAATGTGGGAAGCTCCCCCACCGAGCCAAATCAGAATGGTCGACTTGGCCTTCCCCGTGGCGCTTGAGGGGGCCGCACTGGCCCGCTTGGATAAGAGCTCTGGCAAACTCATTCCACAAAAAGAAAGACCACTTGCCACCAGCATGCTGCGGCGACTCATCGGCAACTGGACAGCGCCATGCGGGTCAGCAACAGGAGGGCGGTGATAGGGTCTTAGCCTACTCATGGATCGGCTCTTGGTCCTGATTGAAACCGGCAGACACCTAAGTTTACCCTCTTTTCATCGCCAAGTGTATGGAAATTTGGATCGAGCAATCAAGTGAGCCCTGCATCACTGCCTGGCCAGTTTCCTGATTCCCCGACCAGAGGCAGGTACTGTGGCCACTGACAAGCAGATTTTTTAGTCAGCAAACAGGCAGTCTTTCACGAATTCCCTGGTCTTCACGTCCGCGACCAATTTCAGGTGATGGACATCGAGGGTCTTAATACGCGTCACACCCTGCAGTGCTGCACTTTCCAGCGTAACTGCCAGGTCACCGCGATAGATTTCCGCTGGTAACCTCAGTCGTTCAATCCTCTCTTGGGCCGCCTGCCGCAGGAATCCTTCTTGCTTCAACTTCTTCAATTGCTGACCGAGAGTCTGCCGGATTGCGATCAGTGAGGTGCGGACCAAGACTGAATACTCCGAGCTGAGGGCCCTGCCGCGGATGATCGAATAGCGTTTGACCTGCGATTGACCGCGATCCAAGTAGCGGAGAAAAAGACTTTCCGGTTGCAGGTCAAAGCCCATCTGGCCGCGGCCGTCGATGATAGCCTGCTCGAGTGCCTGGGGATAACCTAACTCCAAATCACCAAGAAATTGCATGGCCTCCAGCAGAGACTGCAAACCTGCAATGTCAGAACCGGCGTGCGGAGTTCCGATGAAGACAGCCTTGTGAAATCGACCACCCAGTTGTTCGGCGTAATAGCGAAACACCAGCCCTCCGGCACTGTGGCAGACAAAGTCAAAATGCTCAGCCGACTCACAGACACGGTTTATTTCACCCTCCAGGAACCGGCTCATCCGTGCCAGGCTGGCGTCACTAGCGTACTGGAAGCCGAGTACTTGGACATCATTTTTCTTTGCCAGCGGCAATAGATCTCTGGCCAGTTGGCGTAACGGTTCCAAGTCCGATTCCATGCCGTGGACCAGCACGATCACGCGGCTCGAGCCGGCTATTGCTCCGTCAGCAATTCTCTTGAGTTGGGCAGTTTTCGTATTGAAGCGAAAAAGTCCGTAACGGTCACCATCGACTCGTCCGTCCAATTCCATTCGCAAACGCTTCAGACGCTGCAAGGCTGACTTGTCCGTAAATGAATCGGTTTCGAGACCGAGCGGCGTTGCTGTTGGTAGCAGCTCATTGTCTCTCAGGAAGACCGAGCCACGCAGCACGTCCAGACACGTTTCCTGCTGGAAGCCCGTGTTGCGACAGAGGTGTAGAGCAAACAGGTCCGCCTCATCCACCTGGTTCTGCGTGTAGAGAAAACGAATTATCCCACCGGTGATCTGAACAGTTCTGGAAAGTCCTCGTCTCAACTGTTCACCGTTTACGTGAACTTTCAGACGTTGGTCCAGTGCTTCCTTCAACACGATCAACTGGTATCCACGCCGACAATGAAGTCGGCAGATGTGTCCAAGTTGACGCCCCAGTACAAAAGCCAGCATGTCCGCGCCCCCCTGACCGCCAGCCAACAGAGCTTCCAGGTACGGCCTGGTGATGTAGAGATAACCTCCCCCAACGGTCGATGCCTGCCATTGAGGCTGATCGAGCACCGTAAGTGAGAACCTGGTGTTCTCGGACCGAAAACGGGCCGGCAACTGGGCCACCAGCTTCACCATCACAGCGTCAGCTGCTCTCGGTGTGGGAACAACTTGCCACTTCTTGATGACGGCGGAATGAGCGGCTTTCGCCCGACGAACTTCTTCTGCTGCCGACAGGGGAGTGCGTGAAAGCAGCCAACCGGTCAAACCGCTGTAGAACTGGATATTCTGTGTTGTTGCTGATTCGGCTGGCTGGTGCAGTGCCCTAGCGTCAACCTCGCGCCGCAACTGTGGCGTGATCGCCTTGAAGTCATAACTGATTGTCTCACCCGGCTGAGCCACTGCCAAAGCGCCCATAGTCAGCATAAGAGCCGGGCCGAGCAGAACTGTTAAGAATTGTCTCATGCTGGTTCCCCTCTGGAAACGTGGCAATTGTCCAAGTGTGAAAATACCCGGATCCTATTGTTGCTTGAATCGATTAGCAGGCAAGTCTGCGTCGTGAACCATGGTAGACAACCGCACTGCTTTGCCTCGAGGATTATAAGCAATCCTGTCAATGTGTGTTGGCTCGTAATTCTTAATATGACCTTCTCGTCAAATTGTCGAAGCAATTGCCACGATTGTATACTGTAGTAGTGATCACGATGAGCGTGTTAAGATTGTCGAAAAACCACCTCACTCAGCCATCAAAGAAAAGTAGAGCACTCTTATGAACAACTTGTTTGCCAACCTCCCGA
>JAYGDG010000437.1:0-2911 GCA_046583015.1 Pirellulaceae bacterium
TGGCTGGCTGGCAATTCACAGATTTGATGGCGCAGATCAAAGTTCTGATCCATCAGGCCTCCTAACTCATCTAAGTCACCCTGCAACAGTGCCTGGCGTCCGACACTGGCGAGATCCGCAAAGCCCTGCATGGCTTGTACCACCGCCGGTTCTTTACGGTCGTACCGCAATCTTAGATTGTTGTGAAAGACCTCGGTTGGTTCGCCCACCTCAGTACAGTAAGCGATGTAGATTTGATTCAGCCCACTGGGATCCAACATCTCGTAGCAGCCACATTCAAGTCCCATTTCCGTTTGCATGGAGTCCGGGGAAAAATCCATGTAAACCAGGCCCTCGAAAATCTGGATCACGCGGTCTTGCAAACCTGCGGAAATCCCCAGTTCATCGCTTTCCACGCTTAGTACCAGCGAAGGTTGGACGTGCAAAGGTATCTGAACTTCGTAATAGTCCATCAAGGCTCGCAGCGTTGCCACGATAATCGCACTGGAACCGGCCATGCCAACCTGCCGTGGTATATTTGACTCATAGCGGATCGAAAAATTGCGGTCATGTAATGGAAACCGGTCTCGACAAAACTCAACAAATCTCTTGATCGTTGCTTTTACCAGTCGCAATCCGCCGTAGTATCCGTGCAATTCCACATCATGAATCAGTTCATGGACAGACCCGAAGCGACTGTTATCTTCCTGGCTGGGAATTAACTCCATATCTTCCCAGGCATAGAGGACAACTTCCGCATAGTAATTGCGCACGATCACCGAAATGGTTTTACCATGGTAGCCATCGGACGGATTGCCAATCAGGCCAGCTCTCGCATAGGCCCTCTTCCGCAACAATTCCATCATGAATTCTCCACTGACGAATCCAGCAGTTGCTGAAGATATTGCCGCATCATCGGACCATGCTGTTCGTCCGCCAGGGCAAATTCCAGGAACGTGCGGAAATAACTCTCGAAGTTCCCAATATCATAACGTCGCTCAGTGGCTGGCAACTTCATGCCGATCCCTTTACATCCTGATCGCAGCAGCTGGCGGATGGCATCCGTTAACTGGATCTCTCCTCCCTTGCCCGGCTTGGTCTCACTGAGCGCATCGAAAATCACCGGACTAAACACGTAGCGAGCCGCCACGGCCAGATTGCTAGGAGCTTCGGCAACTGCCGGCTTTTCGATCAAGTCTTCCAGTTCAAAAACGGTTCCTGCCGCACCGCGAGGCTTGGCAATCCCGTAATTCACAACATCGTCACTGGCCACCTCTTCAAAGGCCACCACCACGTCTGCCTTCTTTGATTCAAACTCATTTACCATACGACCGACAATGTCGCTCTTAGCATTCATACCGATGATCGAGTCGCCGAGGGCAACGACCAGTGGCTGGTCACCGACCAGTGGACGAGCGCACATGACGGCATGACCCAGCCCCAGTTGTCGACGCTGTCGTGTATAGAAATACTCCATCTCACGTCGTTCAAAGTCGAGATCATTCAACTGCTCCTCGCGCCCCGATTCGCGCAATCGCTGAATCAAGGTCTCATCAATGTCGAAATGCTGTTCAATCGAAGCCTTGCCATGAGACGTGATAAACAACAATCGCCGAATCCCGGAGAGGGCCAGTTCTTCGACAACGTATTGCACAACGGGCTTGCGACCCACTGACAACATCTCCTTCGGCTGACTCTTGGTTAAGGGCAACAGCCTGGTTCCATGTCCAGCCACTGGTACCACAGCAATGTCAATTGTCATTTTCTTGTTTTATCCACCGTTACGTGTTTCGAAACTTGGCCAAACCGCCTGCAAGCCTATCATGTTCTCGTTCACCTGGGATTAGGAGGCACAGGCCCGTTGCGTTGTTGTTGTAGTTCCAGCAGGAACTGGCCATGCCGGGGATCCAATTCTACTAGTGTCTGAGCATATTTAATGGCTTCATCAATTTTCTGACGTGATTGTAGCAGGCGGGCGATGGCTATCAGGAACGTCGTATTCTGGTCATCCAACTCGTGTGCCCGCACCAGTCTCTCTTCTGCCTGGTCCAGTTGACCATCACGATAGAGAGCCAATCCGTAACGATACTGGACCATCGGGTTATCAGGAGCATAGCCCGCATCACGGGCAAAGTTTCCCAACTCCTGCTTACGTAACCGCTCGATCTCATGATACCTGTCTTCCGTCCCGCGCATCAATTGCTGAACACGGGCTACATCATTAATTCGCTGTGCCGTTGCTATTTGCTGCATCCTCGCGTCCAGTTCCTGCTGCAACAGCTCGGACAAATTGGCTCTCGGCCCGGTAGCCGATGGTTCCACCTGAATC
The DNA here is from genome assembly GCA_046583015.1 of Pirellulaceae bacterium. GTDB lineage: Bacteria > Planctomycetota > Planctomycetia > Pirellulales > Pirellulaceae > JAZADA01. The sequence goes on from JAYGDG010000437.1 coordinate 2,309, forward strand.
CCCTGGCGATAGGCTTTGATGGCATCCTCTCGACGATTGAGGTTCTCGTACAGCAAACCTAACGTCACGTACGCAGCCGCTCGATCATTGTTCGCCAGGATACCTTGTTCCAGTTCCACGACAGCCGCCTTCAATTCCTTCTGCTGCTTGAGGCTAAACATCTGTCGGGGCACCGGCGCCAGTACTTCGGCTGCCGCCGTGCGTACTGATCGCACAGGATCCCGCAGCAGCTTCGTCGCTTGCAAAACCAGGTCTTCATAAGGCGGGCCACCCCCAGTTCCCGTAAATCCCTGCAAAGCGGCCAAAGCGGCCCGCCGCACTTGTGGGTCCGCGTCCTTCAAGTTGCGGAACAGGGTTTGGGCATTACCCGGGGATTGGAAGGGATCAAGCCACATCAGTGCCGAGGCCCGAGCAATCGATGGATACTTACGGTTCTTGACCACGCGCCGCAACTGTTCATCCGCTGTCGCACTTCGATCACGAGCTGCTTTTAACGCCGCAGCAAAATGAGGTCCGCGACTCTTGGAATTCGGAAACCACTGTTCGACAGCCTGGGCCGCCCACTGATCGATTTTCTGTAATTCTCCAGCAACCGACTCATTC
>JAYGDG010000465.1:0-4868 GCA_046583015.1 Pirellulaceae bacterium
ACCGGCCCCGGCCGTCTGCGTCTGGCACCAGCACGCTGGCCAGTGGCACCTGGGAAAATCCGAACCAGCCGGCCTGGCTGGCAACAAGATGCACCACACCGGCGCCGCCCTGGCCCGCGAAGGCTACGTCGTCCTTTGTCCCGACGCGCTCGGCTTCGAGGAACGCGAGAAACCATACAAGCTGAAGGGGAGAAACCTCGAACGGTACCTGTTTTTAAAATACGTGGTTGAAGGTCGCTGCATGGCCTGGAAAAACATCCTCGATATGCGGCGGGCGGTCGATTACCTGCAGACCCGCCAGGACGTGGTCCACGACAAGATCGGCTGCTATGGCCATTCCATGGGTTCGACGCACCTCTGGCTGGTCGGTCCCTGGGAACCGCGACTCAAGGCCCTGGTCGGAAATTGCTGCCTGCCGACCTACGCCGGTATTCATCGGGAGCAGATGCTCCATTGTTTTCCCAATTTCGTACCGGGCATCTACCCTGACGCGGACACGCCGGATATCGCAGCCCTGATCGCGCCCCGGGCTCTGCATCTAAATTTCGGGGAAAAAGATGGGGGCAGTCCCATCGATGAAGTACGACGGGGCGTCAAGGTGATTGAGCAGGCCTACCAGGCCCAGCATGCCGAAAAGAACTTCACCCACTACATCGAAGAGGGGAGTGGCCACATTCTTAGTGACAAAATGTGGCAGCTTACACGGGAAGTCTTTGCCAGGCATCTAAAAGGCTAAATCGGCGGGCAAACTGACCTTGACGCAGGCGGGCTGGATTGCGATTATCCGCCGCCTCAAGTCGGAAATCCCTTGCCCGGAGACTGCGTCATGCGTGTTGCCCTTACGCTCCTAACACTGGCCCTGGTTCCTGCGATGGTTGGCTGTCCTGCGATGGGAACCAACGCTAATCGTGGTGGTGCCACCGGTGGCCTGCTTGGTGCTGCCGCGGGCGCTGCCCTGGCTGACGAGAACCCGCTCGGTGGAGCACTGGTGGGTGGCACAATTGGTGCCATGGCCGGCTCGGCCATCGGTGATTCGATCGATGCTGACATCGAGCACCAGCAGGCGCTGATGCTCGACGAGAGCCAGCGAAGGTCCAATGCCGTTACCGTCGCTGACGTCCTCTCGATGAGCAATTCCGGGGTGTCACCTGATGTTATCGTCGACCATATCAAGTCGCACGGTTCGGCCAGCCACATCTCCACGGACGACATTATTCACATGACCCAGGCGAGGGTAGATTCACGGGTCATCAAGGCCATGCAGACCCATTACTCCCATGCACCGCTTACAGCCAGGCGAGTGCCGTCTCGCACCACGCACGTGGAACATCATTACGTGACACCGCCAGCGCCATTTTATTACCGCCGTCCGGTGCCGTATCGGCGCGGACTTGGCTGGGGATTTTCCTTCGGTAACTAGGGCTGCTTTCAGCCAGCATTAGCCGGCCATCGCTCGCTGCACGGCCTGTCCCATGTCGGCGGGGCTCTGGGCTACCTCGATACCTGCTCCTTCAAGTGCCGCGATCTTTTCTTCCGCGGTTCCCTTGCCGCCGGAGATAATTGCTCCTGCATGGCCCATCCGTTTGCCGGGAGGCGCCGTTCGGCCAGCGATAAAGGCCGCCACCGGCTTGCTGACATGCTCGGCAACATAAGCCGCTGCCTCTTCCTCGGCTGACCCACCAATCTCGCCGATCATCAGGATGGCCTCGGTTTGATCGTCCGCTTCATATAGTTTCAAAAGGTCGATAAAGGAGGTACCGACGATCGGGTCGCCCCCCAAGCCGACGCAGGTAGACTGACCGAGGCCCAGGTTACTGGTCTGCCAGACTGCTTCGTAGGTCAGGGTACCACTGCGACTCATCACGCCAACCTTGCCTTTTTGGTGAATGTAGCCAGGCATGATACCCATCTTGCATTCTTCCGGTGTGATCAATCCTGGGCAGTTCGGTCCGATCAATGTGATTCCCTTCTCTTTTACCGTCTCGAAGACATGGATCATGTCCATGACCGGAACACCTTCGGTGACAGCGGCGATGACTTCGATTCCCGCATCGGCGGCTTCCAGGATGGCATCTGCGGTAAAAGGTGCTGGCACGAAGATCATGCTGGCCGTCGCTCCCGTTTCGGCGACTGCTTGTTCCACGGTGTCAAAGACCGGCAGGTCCTCAACGGTCTGGCCACCCTTGCCAGGCGTTACGCCACCGACCATTTTCGTGCCATATTCCAGGCAACCCTTGGTATGAAATGCTCCGGCGCCGCCGGTGATGCCCTGGCAGATTACTTTGGTCTCTTGATTGACTAAGATGCTCATGTCAGCTCTCTAATTCCTGTTGGGTGTTTTGTCTCTTCGGTTGCTATGATCGTCAGGCTTGCAAGGCGGCTTGCACGACCTTCTCGGCAGCGTCGGTCAAATCCATCGCGGAGATAATGTCGACGTCACTCTCCTCTAACAGGCGGCGGCCTTCGTCGACCTCCGTCCCTTCCAGTCGTACCACCAGCGGCACACTGAAACCAACTTCGCGAGAAGCTTCCAGAATCGCTTGGGCGATCGTGGTGCAACGAGCAATTCCGCCGAAGATGTTCACTAGCACGGCCTTGACACTTGGATCGTCCAGTAGAATTCGAAAGGCCTCGGTCACCTGTTCCGTATCGGCACCTCCGCCAACGTCAAGGAAATTTGCCGGCTCCCCGCCGTGCAGCTTAATGATATCCATCGTGCTCATTGCCAAGCCGGCGCCGTTGACCAGGCAACCGATGTTGCCGTCCAGGTTAACGTAGCTGAGGCCGGCCTTCCCGGCCCGCACCTCGGCCGCATCTTCCTCGGCCACATCCCGCCATTCGGCAAACGCGGGATGCCGAAACATAGCGTTGTCGTCAAAGGTGACTTTTCCATCCAAGGCAATAATCTGACCCTCGCTATCAATCACCATGGGATTTACTTCCACCAGGCTACAATCGTTATCGGCATACATGCGGCACAGGGCTCTCATGAAGGCATCTGCCGATCGCACGGTCTTACCAGTGATGCCCAGTCTCGCGCACAACTTGCGAACCTGGTACGGCTGCAAGCCAACGTCTGGGTGAAAATACTCTTTATGAATAAGTTCCGGTGTTTCGGCAGCCACCTTCTCAATCTCCACGCCCCCTTCAGCCGAGGCCATCAGGACGGGCATCGATTTAGCACGGTCCAGGACAATTCCAAGGTACAATTCGTTGGCAATATCACAGCCTGCTTCGACCAGCACCTGGCGTACTTCCTGCCCCGCCGGTCCCGTTTGAATGGTAACCAGTCTATTTCCAAGGATATTTGCCGACACCTGGGCTGCTTCCTCGGCGCTGCGTACCAGTTGCACACCGTGTTGTTCGGGTACTTCCATGATCGTCCCCTTCCCACGGCCACCAGCGTGAATCTGGGCCTTCACCACGGCCAGGGAACCACCCAGATCGGTAAATGCGGCAGCTGCCTCTTCAGCAGTCCTGGCAACCCTGTTCTCGAGGACGGGAACCTGGGCATCCCGGAATAACTGCTTCGCTTGAAATTCATGAATTTTCATGGAGATTTGCTCGTGACAATAAGGTGCGTTCGAAAAACTTAGGACCACAAAGCCGCTGGCGAGCAGATCGCGGGCCATCATGGCATTCAAAATACCACTGGCGGACATCGCTTCAAAGCACCCAGGGTATCGCAAAAAAGGAAAACGGCAAGCAGCCCACAGTAACCAGGATGGCCTCTGCGTGTCAGGAGCCGTTTCCCTGTCGGCAGGCCCGGCGCGGAGGGCACCCTCCCGCCACTTTCTTGATCCTTAAGAGGAAGAGACCGCGTGGCGATCTACCGCACGTGGTACTTCAAGCGGTGCTGTACGAGACGGATCGTTATCCAGCCCCAAACGCTTCATCTTTTTATAAAGCGTCGTGCGATTGATACCGAGCACTTCGGCCGCCTGGCTCCGATTTCCGTTCGAGTCTTGGAGTGCCTGCCGAATGATCTGTCGCTCCGGTCTCTCCAACGCCTCCTTGAGCGTTTGGCCGCACGAATAAAGCGAGCTTCTGGAAATATTATCGACCAATAATTCGGTCGGTAAATCACTCGGGCCGATCTCATGGCCCGGACTAAGGAGAACTGCCCGTTCCACAACATTCTGCAATTCCCGCACGTTTCCTGGCCAATCATGTTGCCGCAACCGGGCCAAGGCACCTTCGTTAAATCTAACCAACGGTTTTCCCGTCTCTCGGCAGACTAACGCCAGGAAGTGGTCACATAACGGTGCAATATCCGCGACGCGTTCCCGCAGTGGCGGGACCTCGAGGTTGATGACGTTGACGCGATAATAGAGATCCCGTCGAAAGCTGCCATCCTCCACGGCCTGGCCAAGGTCATCGTTAGTTGCCAGGATGACGCGAGTATCGGCCTCGTGCGTTTGCGTTCCACCAACCGCCTCGAACTTAAATTCCTGCAACACCCGCAACAGTTTCACCTGCATCCGTGGCGAGGCTGTTGAAATCTCGTCCAGGAAAATCGTGCCTCCCTGGGCCTGTGAAAATTTCCCTTGCTTATCTGCCACAGCCCCGGTGAACGCACCCGTGACGTGACCAAATAGCTCGCTCTCTAGAAGTGTTTCGGTGAGGGCGCCGCAAGCCACTTCCACAAACGGTTTGTCTCGACGGCCACTCTGGCGATGAATGGATCTCGCAACTAAGGACTTCCCAGTGCCGCTTTCGCCCGTAATCAAAATCGTTGTTTTAGTGTCCGCTACGTTATCGATGACACCGAATGTCTCTTGAAGTGTCGAATCGTGTCCGATCACTTCAGTGGCTACTCGCAATCTCTGAGGTTCCGATACAACTGCTTGTTGGGGGTCAAGCGCTCT
>JAYGDG010000567.1:0-13107 GCA_046583015.1 Pirellulaceae bacterium
GGTACGAGCTGCCGGCGCTGGCAGATCCGGAGTAAATGTGACCGCGGACATTCCGTGTCCGATGATGTCTTTACCTTGTTGGCCAAAAACCTCCTCGACCGTCCTTTGCACCTGGTCAACCAGTTCCACCCGTTCCAGGAAAGTGTACTGGTATTTCTGTGCATTTCGCTGCTGATCGCTCAGGCCCTGCTGCTTCTTCAACTCTTCCAGGGAGGGCGCCTGCGATTGGACCGGCACTTGGACCACCATTTCCATGGGTACGAGTTTGCCAAAGTTCTCCTCGAGCCAGGCATAATCGCGAATCACTTTCGCGTCCTCATCAAACAGTTTGAGTAATTGCACCGACGTGGTGATCTTTAACAACCCCATCCCGGTGATCAGCAAAACCGCAATCGATCCCACACACACCCAGGCATATCGTCTTGAAACCCAGTCTCCGATGTAATTCCAGAAAGCAGTGACCATGGCCTGGACACGACCCACGGAGGGCTGACTGGCATCCTTCCCAGGACGCTGCTTAGGCGGCCAGACCTGCAGTGCTGCGGGCAAATAGGTAAACAGTAGCGCGGCCGTCGTCAGGACACCCAACGCGGAATAAAAGCCAAACTTATTGATCGGCAGAATGTTGCTCCTGCACAGCGAGACGAGCCCCAGGGACGTCGTAAAAGCCGCCAGGGCACACGGAGCCACACCATGCATCAGCGCACGTTCAGGAGCCCCTGGAAGTCCATGATCGCGCACGGCATCCCGATAGTAATTCACAATGTGAACGGCACCCGACAGTCCCAGGACATAGACCAGCGAGGGCATCGTTAACAAGACTGAATCGAGTCGTCCACCACAAAACCAGACGATTCCCAAACTGAAAATGGCACCGACCCCGCCCACGAAAAAGAGCATCACGGTGATCTTGATACTGCGAAAACACAAGTACGAAATCCCCAATCCTACTACGAGACTGAAACCAACCAGTCTCACCAGTGTGATCTCGCCCTCCTCATCAATGGCGACGTTATCAACCGGTGGCCCACCCATACGGAGCACTTTTCCGCCAGGACGATCTTCGGTTCCCCAAGGGGTCGTTGGTGGCAACGGCGGCCGAGTGACTCCCGAGTCCATGGCCAGTTGCACAAGCTTACCTGGCGGTTTTCCCATCAAACCACGGCCCAGCACTCGGCGCAGGTCGCGCTCCCCTGCCTCACTGAAAGTGACCAGGATGCAGGTCTGACGCGGTGGCGGAGAAAATTCCTCGCTCAAGTCTGCCAGCAAGGCCTGCCAATGGGCCAGCTGCTCGGCATCCGTGGCAGCCACCAGGTTTTGAAGCTTTCCGGCACATTCTTCTTTGACTAGCTGACCGACAAATTCTTGAAACTGCACTTCCCAATTTGCTGGCAGCGTCTGGAATCGTGTCTCCGACAAACGACTGCGAAAGGCCTGGGCCGTCCAGGCAAAACCTGTTTCAGGAGACTGGAGTTCCTCCAACTGCTCTCTAAACCGTTCACGTAACGAAGCAAAATAGGCTCGCCAATGCCGGGCCTGTTTCAGATCCGTCGCCTGCACGAACTGAGCCCGATCACCTCCATATTCCTTTTCTACGACCTGCTCGACAAAAGTTGCTAATTGCCCGGCCCAGTCGGCCGGCAAGGCTGCCAGTCTTTCTGCGGAAAGATGTGACTGAAATGTTTCGCGTGTCCAGTCAAATCCAGTTGGTAATGCCGGGGCAAACAACGTCCCGGTGAGTCGGTCAACAGCCGCTTCGCGGGCCTTTCGCAAACGGTCTTCGGGTGACAAGTCCGACGTTCCGCGCGTACGTAACGGTCCACCTTCACCAGCTAACTGTTCGACAACTTCAGGTCCCGTACGAACCGAACTAAAATAACGAGCACTAAGACGACGAATATCGTCATGATAATCATTGTGCTGGTCAGCAGACTCTGGACGGTCTCCAAACTGACCCACCTTCGTGCCGTCTATAGAGGTGTCTCGCAGGATCGTACGTTGGAAAGATCGGCCCAAATACCCAAACAGGTTACTGCGGCCATTCCAGCGATACACCTCGCCTTCAGGAGTCACGTAATACCAGCGGTTACCTGATCCCTTGAACCACTTTTCATCCAGGCCACCCCAATTGAAAAAATCATCTGCCGCCACATCAAGGCCGAGTTCATCGCCCAGTTTGCGTGCCCGCAGTTGTTCCTTCAACTTAGCCGTGAGAGCCTCCGCCTCACCGTTTTCTGCAGTGTCAGCCAACTGGCTTGCCTGCGGCACCACTTCGGCTTTGAGCTTTTCGACGAGCAACCGAAAACTGGGGTCCTCTTCGGTACATCCTTCCCAGGTCACGACAACAAACTGTTCACCTAGAAAATGACCGCCGAACCATTCCAGTTGTTTGGTCTCTTCAAAATCACTCGGCAACCAGTCACTGATCTTGTTCTCCATCTGTTGCAGAGAATACTTGGCGCCTCGCAACCCAAAGGGGACGAGAAAGAACACCAGCATCAAGATCAGCAGCCCATTGGGGATACCCCAGAATCGGGATTTGCGGGCAAGGAAAGATTGTTTCATAAGGTTGGACCGTGGGTCTTTAAACTGCGCAAGCCTCGTCTCAAGTCTATAAGACTAACGATCTTGTGAATATTCGTCTATGGCAAACTGGCCTCTACAATCCACCTGACCGGAAAGCTCACTCGGCATACTTTGCCCCGTTTCTCCGACCCTCCTCACGGCCCGTGCCAAGTCACAAGGTTTCTCTTCAATCAACTCGCCTCCAGGCCACTTAGGCAATCTTGAAACAAGCGCAGCGGCGAGCAAAAAAACCATCCTCAGCAGACTCTTCAGTGACCTTCAGCAATCTCTCGCCCGCTCGCTAATCTGTATCCGGTCTGGTACGATGCCCAGTTGATCAAAACGTCACAACGACCGTCTGAAAGACGGTCGTCACCTGGATCAGGCACCCCTTCTGGGGCTCTTTTTCTCGACCTCTTACAAGTAAAACTGATCATGCCTATCGAACCCTACGACATCTGCCCTTGTGGCAGTGGGGATAAAATTAAGTTTTGTTGCGGAGTTGAATTGATCCCTGAGATTGAGTCGATCAGTCGATCGATGGAAGGTGGTCAGTTTGCAGCCGCCCAACAGCAGCTTGATAAGCTCCTTGAATCAAAAGGAAATCTAGCCTGTTTACTGGCGATGAAAGGAATCGCCCTGCTGGCCACGAGTCAACTCGATGCTGCCCGCAAGAATGCCCAACTGTTTTGTGAAACTTGCCCCGAGAACATGTCCGCCTGGGCTCAAATCGCACTGATCGAAGCGACCGAAGATGCATCGCAAGCGATGCAGTCGCTACAACGAGCGCTGGAACTGGCTGGAACCGAGCAATCTACTCAAATGCTCGACGCCGCCATTAAGGCCGTCACCGATGCCTTGTTCCAAGCGGGTCAACTGACAGCCGGTTATTGGCACCTGACGCTGCAGTCCTCGTTTGCGATAACCGAAGAAGACCAGCGGATGGCGCAGACACGGTTTGTACAACTCGCCCAAAATCGTAATCTGCCGTTGCTCCTGAAACAACAATTGCGATTCCCCGACCCCGGTGAAGACGGTGACTGGCAACAATCCTTTGCCGCGGTGATTGAGTTGGCCAATCGGGGCGCCTGGAGCGCTGGCCACGAACAAGTGGAATCCCTGTTGCAGCAACACCCGGCCGAACAGGACCTGTTGCGAGCGAAAGCCTGTTTGTTGACCTATCTTGGCGACAGCACCACTGGACCCGCTGCCTGGCGAGCTTATGCCGGGACGTTCCAGGACGAATCGGACGATGCCATCGAAGCAGAAGCCTATGCCCAGTTGCTCGAACAACAAGGTGAACCGGACCAGGTCGAACTGGTAACCACAATCTACCCGATTGAGGATGTCGATGCCTTGCAGGAAGAGTTATTGTCAAATCGACAGCTCAAGTCGTCACCACAACCTCCCAGTGAGTCTTTTTCAGAAGGTGAGCCACCTCCCAAGTCGATGTTCCTGCTGCTCAGCTGTGAACCTCCGGAGAGTGGTGTAGACCTGAAACTGGACGAAGTGCCCCAGGCGGTCGCCTCACTGCTGCTCTTCGGCAAGCAAACAGATCGTGACGCCCGTGTCGAATGCTATCCGGTACAGGCGGGCGATGAATCCGTCGCCAGCCAGGTGGCGGCAGTCCTGGGGGATCTCGCGGGAACTCCAGAACCCAAGCAGGATAAGAACCAGGTGGTTGGCAAGTTAGCCAATGCGATCGCCTGGCACCCGATGTTCCCGGAAGATACCCCAGCGGAACTCGCCAGCCAGCTATCTCAAGAGCATCGTCAGCAGGCTCTTTTGACAACCTGGCCAAGTCTCCCGTTGAAGATATTTGGTGGCGTCGCAGCATCCGAAGCAGCAGCCGATGCGGATGGTCGCTTGAAAGTCCTGGCCGCCATCATGTTGCTAGAAATCGATATCCAAAATACGGATCCAGACTTTCATCTAAATGACTTGCGAGAGAAGCTCAGCCTGCCCAAGTTGGAAATGCTTTCAGCGGACGGACTCGATCTGAGCCAGGTTCCAGAGATCCAATTGGGGCGACTGCCGATGGACCAGTTAGCAGACCAGGATTTGCTGGCGGTTTACACGCGCAGCGCCTTGTATGGTGCCGTCAAAGCGCTCAAGGCTTCGGCTACCGAAGTGATTAGCCGCAGCGACCAGCTCAAGGATCAAATTGACCTGGCAGGTGTGCTTGGAACACTCGCCGAATTAAAGGGAGACAGTGCAGAAAAACTGGAATGGCTAGAGAAGGCGCAGCAGGCAGCCGTGAACCAGGGGCAGTCGCCCGCAGTCTGGTTGCTACGGGCCTTGCCCTTGCACTTGGCAAGTGGAGATTCGACAGCTGCCACCGAGACGATCAACCGGATACAACGGGATCACATTAATGAGCCGGGCGTCGCTGACCAGTTTTACGGGTTGCTGATGCAACTGGGTATTTTACGGCCGGACGGCACCCCAGCAGCTCCAACCGCGGCAGCTCAACCTTCAGCAGCTTCAACAGGTGACGGTATCTGGACCCCCGATAACCCCAATCCGCCAGCGGCAAGCGAAGCGGATCAACAAGACCCCGATAAACCTGGCCTCTGGGTACCCGGCATGGATTAACGGCTCCTCTCGGGCTCGCACCAAGCTCATGACTACCTGCGAACAAGATCAACACTGGATGCATCGTGCACTGGAATTGGCTCGCAATGGCCAGGGGCACGTGGAACCCAATCCGCTGGTCGGCTGTGTACTGGTAAAGGACCAGCAACTGGTGGCCTCCGGCTGGCACCAGCAGTTCGGTGGCGCTCATGCGGAAGTCAATGCCTTGCAAGAAGCGGGCAGTGCATCAACTGGCTGTACGCTCTACGTCACGCTGGAACCCTGTTCCCATCACGGTAAAACACCTCCCTGTACGGAAACAATCAGGGAAGCTGGCATTACCCGTGTCGTGATCGGCCAACAGGATCCTTTTACCAAAGTGAATGGCCAGGGGATTCAACAGTTGCGAGAGGCAGGCTTGCAAGTGGAGATCGGGATTCTGGAAGCGGAGTGTCAGCACTTGAATGCTCCCTACCTGAAACGCCTGGCGACAGGGAAACCGTGGGTGGTGGCCAAGTGGGCCATGTCGCTCGATGGCAAACTGGCAGCCAGCGACGGCAGCAGCCGCTGGATTTCTTCTCCGACGTCGCGCCAAATTGTTCATCAAATACGGGGACGCATGGATGCCATTCTCGTGGGCCGGCAAACCGCACTGCTGGATAATCCGCAACTCACCGCTAGACCGCCGGGTGCCCGGGTTGCCACACGAATCGTAATGACCACGGCGGCTGATTTGCCTGACCACTTGAACTTAATCCAAACCGCGCGGGAAATCCCCACGCTGATTGTCTGCGGCCCGGACGCTCCCGGCAAAAACCGGGATACCCTGGAAGCTGCCGGCTGCCGGGTGTTTGTCACTGATTCGGCGGACCGTTGCCAGATGATTGAAAGCCTGCTCTGTTACCTGGGCAAACAGGATCTGACGAACCTGCTGGTGGAAGGTGGTGGCCAGTTACTGGGAAGTTGCTTCAAGGCAAAAGCCATTGATGAGGTACATGTCTTTGTGGCTAACAAGACCCTGGGTGGAACCGGGGCTGCCAGTCCTATCGGTGGATATGGTCAAGACTCGATGCCCAGTACGCATTTACTGAACCAACTGCAAAGCCGCCCGGTTGAAGACGATATTTACTTCTGGGGCCGGCCAGACCAGACGACTGATCTGCCTGGCAAGCAGGATTAATCGAGCAGGCACTGGCACATTTTCCTCCCGCTGACACTTAGTGGGTAATGTTCCAGGTCACTAAGCTGCACCCATTCTGCACTGTCCGCCAGTTCGTCCTCGGCGGTGGAGGGAGACACCAGCTGGCCCTGGTAACAGGAGAGTGTAATTCGGTAACGTGTCACACTGTGCTTGATCACTTGAAGACACCCGGAAGTACTGACTTGCAAACCCGTCAACTGGAAAACGTTCTCGTGCAGTTCCCTGGCAAGTGCCTGGCCTCGCTGATGTCGAATCTCAAAACGTGGAAAGTCCCACAAGCCAGCCCAACGTTCCTGCGGGGAACAGCGTCGCAACAGCACACGCGACTGGTTCTGGACAATCACCGCCGCCTCACGAATCGCCGTGACAGCTCGTTTCGCAGCCATCACAGGAATGACCTCTTGCAACCCGTGCTGATATGCAGGGCAGACTTGCTGGACAGGACATTCATGACAAGCAGGGTTTTGTGGCGTACAGACGAGGCTTCCCAATTCCATCAGGGCCTGATTAAACGATCCGATGCTGGTGCGCGGCAACAACACTTCAGCCAGTTCCCAAAGTTGACGCTGGGAATCACTGCGCGTCGTCTCTTCACGTAACAACAGCAATCGACTCAGCAAGCGTACGGTGTTTGCTTCGAGAATTGGTTCTCGCTGACCAAAGGCAATCGAGAGGATTGCCCCTGCCGTGTATCGTCCAATGCCTGGCAAAGCTAACAAGGACGTACGGTCACTTGGGAACAGCCCAGCATGCTCTTTCACGATCTGAATAGCCGCCTGGTGCAACTGTCGAGCACGCCGATAGTACCCCAGTCCCTCCCATAACCGCAGCACCTCCTGTTCATCAGCTGCTGCCAGCGTATTGAGATCGGGAAATCTCTGCAGGAAACGCTGGTAGTAATCAATCACCGTTGACACTTGCGTTTGCTGTAACATCACCTCGCTGATCCAGACCCGATACGGATTGGGATCACTGCGCCAGGGAAGGGAACGGGCATGCTGGCGGTACCAGTTCCGTAATCGTTGTCGGAATCGTCGCAACCAATTTGCGTCAATCACTGAGTCGGCAGACAAACCGGGCTGATCGCTGAGAATCGTCATGATGGCAAACTTAACTAGGGATCTTTCGGTGCGGGACCCGTTTCAAAAGAAACAGAAGACTTCACTAAGGCCCGAGTTTGCGGATGAAAATAGGGCCACGATCCCGTGAATTCCAAGCGTACCCGTTTGCGCTGCTGTTGCGCAGTCCACTGGAACAAATAACCCGTGATGGCTTTGCGCAGTGGTTCTCCAGCTTGTTGCCAATTCTTGTCGCCCGCCTTTATGTCGAGACAGGTAATCAAGTGAAACCCAAAAGGACTGCGAACCGGGAGACTGACTTCCCCTTTCTTTAATTGAAAAGCGGCCGCCGAAAACTCTTCAGACATTGGTTCCCGCCGCTCAATCCATCCCAAGTCACCGCCCTGTTGAGCTGTCGGACTTTGCGAAAACTGTTTCGCAGCCTCAGCAAACGTGATCTTACCGGAAACAATCTGCTCACGAATCTGCTTGATCGCCCGCTCCTGGCGCTGAACCGTTTCATTATCTGCCTGCTGGTTGACGGTGAGCAACACGTGCGCTACGTGCAACTGGGTGCCGTCGAAATCTCGCCGGTGCTGATCAAAGTAGGACTGGTAGTTCTTTTCCGTGAGGTAGCGATTAAGATAACGTGACCAGCTAATTTGCCATCCTATTTTTTGACGCAACTCAAACTGGCTCAGTCCCTGCTTCTGCAAATACTGATCGAGCGTCTCTTCTTTTTGCTCAATACGCTTCTGCAGGTTGTCAATCGCCAGGTCAACTTCGACAGAACGTGCACCCTGCTTCGTGTATTCCAGGTAACCCAGGATCAACAACTGGTTCACTACCTGGTCTAAGAGTTGCGCCTGGAGAGCTACTTGCGCCTGTTTTCGTACCGGGCGCGTCCGTTGCAGCCGTTTTAATTCATGTTCCAGACGCAATGTCCCAATAGGCTGGCCAGCCACACGAGCCGCCACCGACTGGCTCGTTTTCGAAGTCTGGGATGCAGCTCCCTGTTGGGCCGCCAATTGACGAACTACTGACAACTCCAAGCCAATCAGGGCAAGCAATAATAGCAGTCTTACGGCCTTGAGGCTCATCAACATCACCAGCAGGGTCAGGGCAAGAGAATGTCTCGCAATTCAAAGCTCACCTGCTGCCGGACAATCGTCGCAGGAGTCTCGTAAACAAATCGTACGTTCTGCATATTCTTCGGCCGCTGAAACCGATAGGCAAGCGTCACTGAGCGAGGTCCCTGGGCAAGCGTTTCATAGGAGCGAAACTTCAATGACTTACCAGGCTCCAATTCTAAGTATGCCGGATTCAGGTAAACCCAGCCACGATGGGATTCGAAGGCCTGATCAGCCTGCTCATAAGCCACTTTCACGTGCGCCACCAGTTCCTCTTTTTGCTGATCCACCTGCAACAAAATAACACTCACCCCAGCCTTCTTGAGCAACTGGTTCTTCATTTGCAAGCGGGCAAACTCAAACCGCTGTGGTTTTCCTGGGAGCAGTGTTTCAAGTTGTCCTTGCAGGGAGGCGATTTTTCGGATGTCGCGTGACGGCAGCTGAAGAGGCACCGTCAATTCCACCGCTGTACGATCACCTTCGATGGCAGCGGAAGAAGCGCCCCGCAAGTTATCGACAGCCAGCGGTTTTCCCTGATCATCCAGGACCTTTAACTGGGCCGCCGGGAGGGACAGAAAAATGGGAGTCACACGTGGTTCCCAGGCAACTTGCAGAGTCACTTTTAATCCGCGGATCTTGGGGTTTCTCAAATGCCGCGAGGCTTCCACGCGAAGCGGCTCAAAACGAAAAATACCCCCATAGCTGGCGGACGGCTGACGTAGTTGCTCTTCCGGTGGCCGGGCAGTCAAAGCAAGTGCCGTCCGACCGCCTAAGAAAGGATCCACGTTCATCTGTACTTGATCCAAAATGCGATCCAACGCCTCCCAAAATATCACCTGCTGCAAATCGACCTGAACCGGTGCATCCAGTTGACCACGCGCTTCAATCCGATTGCCCGTCTGCTGCTGCAAGGACTTCAAGGCAGTCGCCAGGTTCATCTTCCCCTTCAGATCAACACGACTAGCAGCAGTCGCATTGCGACTGGCCTGCAACTGCAACGTTTTTACCACCCGTTGCAAACGTTGACGTACCTCGGCCGAATCGACCTCCTCGGGTAAACGATCCAGCACTTGCGGACCAAGCGCAATTAACGCTTTTTCCGCGGCTTGACGTTGAGCTAGCAGATCACTGTCTAACTGCCGCAGCAGTTTTTGGACTTGCTGGTTCAAGGCTGCGGCTGCTGGGTCGGACACTTCCACTTGGAGGGGTGTGCACAGGACAGCGCTGGTCAGGATCAAATGGATCAACACGTTACTCTGTTTTCGAGTCCGGGAGAGGTAAAATGAAGCGTTGATCGATGCCACTGCTCCCCGGTGGAACACCGGCAGGACAACATCTTCTATTGTAGAGCCGGTCGCCCTCACTTGCCAGAAGTACCGCTGGCAAGTTGTCTCCAGAACGCTATTTCCAGCAGGAATTTTCAAGATGCTGGCAGACGGACAACTGGTCATCAAAAAGTGATCTTCCGAAGGCTCCGTTCTCACCCCTATAATCCGTTGCTCGATAGGCGACGGATGCCTGTAACGTTCGATCAGGCCATCGTCTTAGGATCCGCTGAACTGGATGAGGAGAGATGACACGATGAAATCCTTCTGCACAACAAGGCGATCGACACAACGTGGCTGGCTGTGGGCTGTCTGCTTACTGATCCTCATCGGTTCAACTCCAGCAGCTGATCCACCCGTGGTGCCGGTGAACAATCAGCCACCTGCTGATTCACCACAAGCGAAACCTGGGCTGCCGCCAACTGCTCCCTCGCCGATCGTCTCCGACATTCTTCGTTTACGGAAACAATTCGGAGATCCGCTGAAGGGTACGTTATTGGAGGATCCAGTGGCAGCACCCAAAAACCCTCTCAAGCAACCGGGGGCCGTTTTCAACGGCCCCGGAGCGGGATCCAACCAGTCTTTTTTCCAGGCACTTCAGCAAGTGCGCCAGGCAGCTGCGTCTCAGCCAGTCAAGAGCGTAACTCTCGAATCACTACCCGTCGCAGCCCCCAGCCCGGTCCTGCTGGAACAACCCAGTCCCACCTTAAGTCCCTTACAACAGTCCTTGCGCCAAAGCTGGCGATTACTCGACCAGCGAGCTGCCGAACTGGAAGACCGGGCCGATTATCAGGAAGCCGACAAATTACGAAAATTATCTCAGCAAATTCGCCGGCAATCACGGCTATTAGCTACTCAAGGAACTGCCACTGGACTACCCAACCCTCGCTAATTATCCTTGATAGTATGGTTATCCGGGTTGCCGCAATGCTCAATTGACCTGCGGCGTTCGATTGACAAACTGAAACTCTGTAGTCCAATATATGAGTTATCGCGGGCGCCGTCGGGGACACTCTTGACGACTGGCTCATTCCTATCACCTGAACAGGACTTCACTGCATGGCAACTCAAATGGGAGACTTTGTCGAGATTTTACTTCGACGAGGTATCGTTAGTCCGGATCAGGTAGCAGAAGCCGAGCAAATGGCACGCAACAACCAGTCCAAACTGGCTGATTGCCTGGTCCAGCTGGGCTATGTCACTGGCGAAGATGTCACGCGAGCGATGGCAGAATTTCATGACCTGGAATATGTCGATTTGACCGAAGTGACCATTCCAGAGGAAGTTGTGGAAATGGTGCCGGAGACGATCGCACGTGAAAACGCCACGCTGCCTCTCACCATAACCGGCGATGAGTTAAAGATTATCATCAGTGATCCCATGGACATTGAGACCGTTGAAAAACTACGGTTCATTTTGAATCGCCAGGTGCAAATTGCTCTGGCTCCGCGTGAGAACATACTCGAAGCAATTAACCGCTATTACGGTCAAATTGAAGGTGAAAGTGCCGACTCCATGTTGCAGGAGTTTACCGATACGGCCATCGATTTCACCGAAACCGATACCCAGGTTACGGATCTGGACGAAAGTGATGCGGACGAAAGTGCCGCACCGATCGTCCGCCTGGTTCAACTGATGATCAGTGAAGCGGTCGTGCTACGAGCTTCGGATATCCATATTGAACCATTTGCGGATCGTGTCCGAATCCGGTATCGCATCGACGGCATCCTGATCGAACGTGACAGTCCCCCCCGACGACTCCTGGGCGCCATCATTTCTCGCATCAAGATCCTGGGCCAAATAGATATTGCTGAACGACGTCGACCCCAAGACGGTCGTATTAAGATTACAGCGGGCGGTAAAGTTCTCGATCTGCGAGTCAGCGTCATCCCGACAAGCCATGGACAATCCATCGTGATGCGGTTACTGGACTCCGATAATATTAAAATTGGCGTTCGGCAATTAGGACTCTCTCAACAGAACTTTGACCAGTTCCAGCAATTAATCCGCCGACCCAATGGTATCATCCTGGTAACAGGGCCCACCGGTTCAGGAAAAACCACCACCCTGTATGCCGCTCTCAACACGCTCAATCGGCCCGATCGTAAGATCATCACCGCTGAAGATCCGGTCGAATACTACTTGCCGGGAATTAACCAGGTCGAAGTGAAACACGCCATTGGACTCGATTTCTCCCGTATCATCCGTTCCATGTTGCGACAGGCTCCCAACATCATTTTGGTCGGTGAAATGCGTGATCAAGAGACCGCATCGATGGGAATCCAGGCCTCTCTGACGGGACACTTAGTTTTCAGTACTCTACACACGAACGATGCGCCCAGTGCTATAACACGTATGGTTGACATGGGAGTTCCGGGATACTTGGTGGCCAGTAGTGTGATTGGCGTCATGGCCCAACGGTTGGTTCGCGTTAATTGCGGACGTTGCAAACAGCCCTACACCCCTCCAGATGATGTGCTGGAAGAATTTCGTATTACGCCAGAAATGGCTGCCAAAGCTACCTTTATCAAGGGGAAAGGTTGTTCCTATTGCAACCACAGCGGCTATCGGGGTCGCCTGGGACTGTTTGAGATGATGATGATCACCACGAAGATCCGCGAGATGATCTTCAATCAAGAATCGGCTCCGAACATTCGTAAAGCTGCCATGAGCCAAGGAATGGGAACATTGTTCCACGACGGCGTTCAGAAGATCCTGGAGGGAACGACGACCTTCGACGAAGTCTATCGGGTTGCTAAACGGACTGAACAGGATGTAGTTTGAACAAATGTGTAAGATTTGAGAACCCGCAGCTTAAGTAGTATCTTTGGGGGATCTAACCCCTCGTGGCACACCGGTTCTGTCTCGACTTCAGTTCCACTTCTTGCAGTTTTCCCGAGAAACGTGGCTAAGTAAGCGTCTCGTTCAGGACGGGCCTGCCCTTGTCCTTTCCCCTACCGATAGGGGGATCACGTCTGCTCCGGAGTCTTTTGCAATGGGGGGCCGACTTGAGAACTTCTTTTATGTAGGAAATAATCTGTTTATTGGGGAGGAGACTGGCTTTGGGAGGGTGACCATGGTGGTTACTCACGAGTGCCGGTAAACGTTCAGTTTTACCCTCTAAAAGCCTTTAGTTTCTGACTCACTTTTACTTTTCTCGGATCCCACTAAAGACGTCACAAATTCATGGCCACGATCCTTATCGACAAATTGCTCTCTGCCTGCGTGAAGCAGGGGGCGAGTGATATTCACAT
>JAYGDG010000571.1:0-2885 GCA_046583015.1 Pirellulaceae bacterium
ACCGGTATCGCTCGCACTTGTCGTCTTCCCCACCCCCAGCACCCGAAGTGACCCCGCCTCGCCGCCGAGCCTTCCATTTCGGCTGGGTAATCATCGTGCTCGCTGCTGCTGGCCATTACATATCTGCTCCCGGTCAGACATACTGCGTCAGCGCCATGGTCGATCCCATGCTGGCGGAATTAGAGCAAATTGACCGCTCCGATTATTCGCTGGCATACCTGGTCGGTACAATTTTAGCTGGCTGCCTGCTACCGATCAGTGGCAGCCTGGTGGATCGCTTTGGTGCTCGCGTCATGATGCCCGTGGCCGGAGTGCTGCTGGGCCTGGCCTGCGGCTGGATGTCTCAATTAGAAAGCCTGGTTGCCCTTTACTTCGGCTTCCTGATGCTGCGCTGCTTCGGACAGGGGATGCTACCCCTGTTTTCCAACTGGCTAATCGGCGAGTGGTTCCAAAAACGCCGTGGACTGGCCATCGGGATCATCGGCATCGGCGGAGCCCTCTCCACGATGACCGTGCCATTGCTCACCAACCAGGCCATCAAGGAGGTTGACTGGCGATACGCCTGGATGTTCCTGGCCGCAGCGACCTGGATCCTGATGATTCTTCCGCCAATCCTGTTTATTCGCAATCGTCCCGAAGCAATCGGTCTGTTTCCGGATCTACAGTTTACTCGTCAACCAACCGACAATACGAATTCCATCCACCCTGACAACGAGCCGTCATGGACCCGGGCCGAGGCCTTGCGCGATCCGACATTCTGGAGGCTGTTAACCGTCGGTACCACGTCGGCCCTGGTAGGTACCGGGCTGATGTTCCACCAGGTAGCCTTGCTAGGCGCTCACGAGGTTTCCCGCGACTTCGCCATCAACCTGATTTCACTCCAGGCAGGTGTGGGAATCGTATCGACACTCGGATTCGGTTACCTCACCGACCGATTACCCGCTCAGAAAATACTGGCCCTGAGCATGTTACTGTTGGCCCTCGACACGCTGCTGTTGATATATCTTCCTACCCCGCAGATGGCCATTCTCTATGCTGTCATCATGGGACTGTTTGGGGGCATCATGCGGACCACGGGCCAAGTCACCTGGATCAACTACTACGGGCGAAAACACCAGGGAGCCGTCTGTGGTGCTGCCTTAGCCGTCATGGTGGTCGCCTCGGGCGTGGGTCCCTTCCCTCTTGCCTGGTCTGAAAAACAGACCGGCAGCTTCAACCTGGGTCTTTGGATTTTCCTGATCCTACCAATTATTTCCGCAGTCTGTGTCTGGACTGCTCGCAAGCCGATCAGGAACTCCACCGGCGGCGAGGCGTAGCCTGTCCCAGGCTTTTCACTAGCCGATTGTAAGGAGATAATAGGAAATCAGATTGAACACCAGGTGCAATGGAAGCAGGGAGCCGACATCAGCAAGTTCTCGGGGCAGACCATTCGCCTCCGCTTGGTCGAAAAAAGAACCGACCTTTATTCGTTTCAGTTCCAGCTACAGAAAGTAAAGACCATGATCCGAGTCACTTTCGCAAGCCTGTTTTCTTTGTGTTCCCTTTTCCTGTCAGTGTTTGTCACGGCTGCCGAAACAGAAGGACCACTCAAACCGCACCTGGGCCAGCCTCAACTGGAACTGCAACAGGTATTCAAGGGAGAACGGTTCGGCAACGTCGTGGTAACCATGAAGGGAACCGTCCTGGCCACCTGGGGCACCAGTCACGTCCGGGCAGCGCGCAGCGAGGATGGCGGCAAGACCTGGGGGCAGGAGATTGTTATCTCCAAGCCAGGTTTCCAGTGCGGCGGGCTAACGGTCGACGAGACCACGGGAAATATCTGGGCGTTCGTAGAAGAGCGGCATCCACCAGCACCGCTGCACGTTTACCGCAGCCAGGACGATGGCAAAAACTGGCAGGAGGTTTCGGTAACAATCCACCCGGACTCCAAGGGAAACATGCCGTCGATGCACATGAACGAACACGGCATCACGCTCCGTCACGGCGAACACAAAGGCCGACTGATTCGCCCTGCCCGGTTTTATGCCGGCAAAAACGAGCGGGCCCGCTGGCCACAGCATTACACTAATGCCATTTACAGTGACGACAGCGGCACGACCTGGAAAACTAGCGACCCCTTCCCCGCCAACGGTACCGGAGAGGCCACGATTGCCGAACTCTCCGATGGAACCCTCTACTACAACTCCCGACGACACTGGGCTCCGGAGGGGAAAAACCCGCGTCGCCGCTGGACAGCCACCAGCACCGACGGCGGCCACACATGGAAAGACCTGACCTTCTGCGAAGTGTTGCCAGACGGACCGCAAAACACCAACTACGGTTGCATGGGAGGACTCACCCGGCTGGCCGTCAAAGGCCGGGACATCCTGCTCTACAGTAATTGCGACAGCCCCGGCGGTCGCGACCATGGCACCATCTGGGCCAGCTTCGACGGCGGAAAGACCTGGCCCGTAAAACGTTTGCTTTACGAAGGACGGCACGCCTACTCGTCACTCACTTCCGGACGCCCGGGCACAGACACCGAAGGTTGGATTTACCTGCACTTCGAAGGGGGTCCCAAGGGAGGGTCGACAGTGGCTCGCTTTAACCTGGCCTGGGTCTTGAAGGGCAAGGCAACGGGCAATGGCAGTGTGCCAGCGAAACTCTCACCCTAAACCCCTGCCACCAACTCAACCAAGCAACCCGCGGTACCACGCATCATGAACGGTAACGGCCCCCTCTTGAAAAACATCCTAACGCTGGTAATCCTTGGCAACTTCAGCACAGGCGTTGCCTGGGCGCAACAGGATCTCGCTCCCCTCCGCATGTCCACGCTCTCTTATGGTCCGGCCGTAACGCTAATGGCGGACCAGGCCACGATTCAAATCGGCAGCCATGCCACCACG
>JAYGDG010000614.1:0-8489 GCA_046583015.1 Pirellulaceae bacterium
GTTGATTTCTCACGTTTGCCAACAAATGTGGCTTGGGGACGAGCAACGTTAAATCCAGTTGCAATATCAAATTCGAAATTGATTGTGGACCCGGTACACACGGGGCCAAACCAGGGTTAGTGGAGAGGCAAAAACACCAGGTTTTACCACAAAACACTAATTATTAAGTAGTTTCAGTGACGGCAACCGATCGGAGGGAGTCCAGTTCAGACTGGGTCAAAACCATGTCAGCGCCAGAGAAAACTGCCAAGCTCTTTACCGTGGACGAAGCCAATGCGACTTTACCACTAGTCCGTGCGATTATGCAGGATTTAGCGGGACTTTCTCAGGAGTTAGTAGAGCGGCGGCAGCGTTTGGACCATTTGCTGGTGGGGCGTGAAACCGAGGAGGGAGATCTGTACGGGGAAGAGTTAGCGCAGATTCAGGAAGAACTGGAACGAGAGATCTCAAAACTGCAGGAATACGTCGATGAACTTCGTGTGTTGGGGGTAGAACCGAAAAATGGGCCCGATGGCTTGATTGACTTGGTTGATTTTCCTGCGGAAATAGAGGGTCGCCGGGTTTATCTTTGCTGGCGACTGGGTGAGCCGGAGGTTTCCTTTTGGCACGATATCGAAACGGGATTTGCCGGTCGTGAGGCACTCCCCACGGCAAGTGTGGCGGATGCTGGTTCCGGACCAGCTGGCGACCTGGGTACGGGTTAGAATCGGCCTGTTTTTTCGAACTGGCCGGGGGCTATCTTGCAAAGAGTCGCTGCACCTCTAAAATGCTTTTTTGCACTATTTTATTCCGACCTTTGCATCATGGTTGCTGTCCTCGATAGAGACAGGCTGCAACCGCTGGCCGGTTAGTTTCGTCTCTGATTTTTGTTGAGACCTATCCAGATGTCTACGGCCCTTGAGTCGTCATTAGGAATTGTTGCTTACCTGGTCCTCTTTGCGGCCGTCGGTATGGCATTCCTCTTCGTAAATCTGCTGGTGGGATGGTTACTGCGCCCCTCCAATCCGAATGAAGAGAAGTTAGAGGTTTACGAGTGTGGAGAACGGGCCATCGGCTCGAGCTTTGTGCAATTTGACTTACGGTTTTACGTCGTCGCATTGTTGTTCATCATTTTTGACGTCGAAGTCGCATTTTTCTTTCCCTGGGCAACAGTTTTCGGGAAAGCCAATGACTTGCACGACATGGCTCAAAACGACAACGTGGCCGTCGTGGAAGTGCTGGACGATTCCTCGCCCGTCTTGAGTAACGACGCCAGTTACCTGTACCGGGAGTTAGGTATCCCCAATGCTGCCTTGCCGTTAGAAGGAGCAACCAGCCTAAGCGAAGGCCAGGCCCTTGTGCCGGCCAGCCTGCGAAACCATGAAGAGATCAAGAATGCAACTTCACTGGCAGCCAAGAACAAGGAGGTGATACAGCGTGGTGCCAAGCAGTTGGCTTGGGTCACCACGGTGGACATTGCAGTGTTCTTTGCCGTCTTACTGGTTGGCTTCGCTTATGTCTGGAAACGAGGTGATTTGAACTGGGTCAGAGCCCTTGGCACGAACCAGCCAGACCCGCAATCCTGACCTGAGAAGCAACCATGAACCGGGACCTTAGAGTAACACAAACTTCCTGAACGGCACCTCGACCAAGAATCAGCAATAACGTTAACAGAGACCAAGCGATGAATGAACCATCACTACTTGACCAGTTAAGCAGCCGTTTTGGTGACCAGCTGGTCGCAACCGAAGTCGCAGCGATCGATCCCTGGATTGAAGTCACGGGCGGGGGACTGGTCGACGTTTGCCAGTATCTTAAAGAGGATCCCCAGTGGCAGTTGGACTTACTCAACTGCATCACGGCGGTCGACTACTTGCATACTGATCCGAAAAAGGCCGCCAAGGCCGATTGGGAACCGCATCTGGAAGTGGTCTATCACCTCTCGAGTACAAAAACAAAGCAAACGCTGGTGCTCAAAGTCAAATTACCTCGCTGGCTCGACGAGGGAGATGACCAGTCGCAGCAACTTCCGGAAATCCCCTCTGTCACTTCTGTCTGGCGGACAGCCGACTGGCATGAGCGGGAAGTTTACGACTTGTCAGGAGTTCTGTTTACAGGTCACCCCGATCTGCGACGGATTCTCTGTCCAGAAGACTGGGTCGGGCATCCCTTACGGAAAGATTACGAAATGCCACTGGAATACCACGGGATACGGAACCGGTAGCAACGTTTAGGACTTGAAACTCTACGGCAACTGCACCCCTGCCCCGGGGACGAAGAAAGTAAACGATGGCAACCAAGATTCAAGACGATCAGCGAATCATCGAGTTCGATGTGCGCACCGATGAAATGCTGATCAATATGGGTCCTCAGCATCCCAGCACCCACGGGGTACTGCGACTGGTGCTGCGCACCGACGGTGAAATCGTCTCTCAGGTTGAGCCGCACATTGGGTATCTCCATCGTTGTGCTGAGAAGATCGGGGAGAACCTGACGCCGCGACAGTGGATTCCTTACACCGATCGGATGGATTATTTGGCGGCCATGAACATGAATCTCGGCTGGTCGCTGTGCGTGGAAAAGCTGCTGAATCATGACCTGTCAGAAAAAGCAAAACATCTGCGGGTGATCATTTGCGAGTTAGGCCGCCTTGCCAGTCACCTGCTGGGAATGGGTGCCTACGGATTGGACCTGGGAACATTCAGTCCGTTTCTTTATGCGTTTCGCGAACGGGAAAAAATCCTCGACTTGTTTGAAGAAGTCTGTGGAGCCCGGCTCACCTACAGCTATTTGACCCCAGGCGGTGCCATCGCTGATCTGCCAGATGGTTGGCTGCAGAAATGCGAAGCCTTCCTGGATCAATTCGAACCTAACATTGCTGAATACCACACCCTCTTAACCACCAATGCCATCTTTATCAAGCGAACGGCCAGCATTGGCATCATGTCACCTGAGACGGCCATCGATTACGGCTGCACGGGCCCCGTCTTGAGGGGCAGTGGTGTCGATCACGACTTGCGCCGTGACGGTGAAGAACGTTACCAGGACATGTATTCGGGCTATGCCTTTAACGTGATCGTGGAGGGCCCCGAGGGGTATCCTTATGATCCGGATCATGACAACCCGCAAGAGAACCGGCCAACCCGGGCCCCGGGTGTTCCGCCAGAAGCCGTTTTAGGGGACTGCTGGCACCGGTTTTACGTCCGCATGCTGGAAGTCGTCCAATCGATCGACCTGGTTCGTCAGGCGATGGATCGTTACAGCACGGCCAGTGGTGACTGGGGCACCCCGATCAAGTTAAGTCAGAAATTGCCGGCCGGAGAATCTTACATTGAAACAGAAGCACCACGTGGCCAGATGGGATTTTACCTGGTAAGCCTTGGCGATTCGATTCCCTGGCGGGTCCGGGCTCGCAGCAGTTCATTCTGCAATTTGTCCGTAACTGCAGAGCTTTGCCAGGGCTGCCTGATTGCCGACGTGCCGGCCATTGTCGGCTCGCTGGATGTCGTGATGGGTGAAATTGATCGTTAAGGAAGAACCTTTAGCTAACGAAAAACAAGAGTCATTAATTTGTCGTCGCCGGGGGCTTGCTGGTCCCTGTCGGCATGTACCATATTCGACAAAGTTTAATTGAGAATTTCCTCTGCCGGCCGGCAACGGTCGTTGCGGAGAGAGTAGCTGAACTGTGGCTGATACTATCAACACTTTTATTGGCTTGTCCGCCAGCAACTGGTTTGGTTATGTCCTAACCGCCTTGATCCACTGTGCGCTGTTGCTGCACGTGGTCGCGGTCGGCGCGCTCGTTTTTATCTGGATGGAACGCAAGATTGCCGGTCGCATCCAGGACCGCCTGGGGCCGACGCGGGTGGGAGGCCGCTTTGGCTGGCTGCAAACACTCGCTGACGGTCTAAAACTCATTACCAAGGAAGACCTGATTCCGGCCGAGGCCGACCGGATGCTCTTCAAACTGGCCCCCTATGTCGCCTTCATGGCCAGCTTCTGTGCCTACCTGGCATTACCATTCGCAGACGGCTGGGTGGGGCAGCACGTGAACACGGCAGTTTTCTTTGTGTTAGCCGTGCTGGGACTGGAAGTCTTCGGTGTCATCCTGGCCGGTTATGCCTCCGGTTCCAAGTGGTCGCTGTTTGGTGCTATTCGTGAAGCGGCCCAGGTTGTCAGTTACGAAGTTCCCTTGGGACTCTGTGTGGTCGTGCCGGTCTTTATTTGCGGTACGATGAACCTCGTCACGATTGCCAACAAGCAGGCGGGCCTGTTCACCAACTGGATGGTCTTTCATGACCCCTTCACCTTTACTATCTTCTGGGTCTACTTCACCTGTGCCACGGCCAGTGTCAATCGAGCTCCCTTTGATCTGGCGGAAGCAGAAAGCGAACTGGTGGCCGGTTTCCATACCGAGTATTCCGGCTTGCGGTGGAGCTTCTTCTTCATGGCCGAGTACGGTTCGATGTTCCTGGTCAGTGGCCTGGCTACCATCCTGTTCTTTGGAGGCTGGCATGGGCCGATTCCAATCTTCGGATCCGAGATGCTCGGCTGGGCCTATGCCCCGGGTGCCAGCGAGTGGGCACTCAGCGGATACCTGGCAAACCTGGCTGGCTGTCTGAATTTCGTGCTCAAGGCAGTGGTGGGCATCACCGTCATGATCTGGGTTCGCTGGACCTTCCCGCGACTGCGAATTGACCAGGTCATCACTACCTGTTTGAAATACTGTGTTCCGATTGCAGCAATCTGTTTTCTCGGTGCACTCGCTTGGGAAGCGCTGGATCTTCCCTCTCCCAATAACCTGGACTTGATGTCAAGTCAACCTAAATCAACGGTTCGCGAGAACTGGGTCGTGCCGACCAGGAAACTGTCGTCGGAAAATAAAACTACTTCGAACCAGCCTGCACCGACCACGGTAACGAGCCAGCAGGACCCGGCAGCTAATGCCGCCGTGGCGAGCGGTTCCCAGGACGTGCCAAAATCCGGAGAGCCAGGAGGTGACCTATGATGTTGCTGGCCACGTTCTCCTGGCACGAGTTCTTCTTCATGCTGTTTGCGATCCTCGCTTGTGGATTCGCGGTCGGCGTGTTGTTGTCCACGAACATCGTTCGCATGGCGTTTTACCTGGTTATTTCACTCGGTTCGACAGCCGGACTGTTCTTCCTGGCAGGTGCCGAGTTCGTGGGAGCCATGCAACTGATGATCTACGTTGGCGGTACCCTGGTATTGCTCATCTTCGGGGTCATGCTAACTGCCCAGCAGCGCTTCATCTCGCTCAAGTCCTATGGACGTGACTGGGTGCTGGGACTGGCTGTGGGTGGTTCCTTGTTGCTATTGCTACTCAACGCGGCCTTTAGCGTCTCGGACTGGTACACGCCCCGTCCGGTGACTTCCCTGGAAGTAGACCAGTCTAAAACAGCCACCCCACTGGGACTGGCCCTGGCCGGAGTTCGAGTCGACAAGCTGGAAACGAGACACCGGGACGAAGAGAAAGACAAACGGCTCAAGGAAGGGATGTCCGGTTACCTGCTTCCCTTCGTGATCGTCTCCGTTCACCTGCTGGTGGTACTGATTGGTGCTGCTTACATGGCACGAACCAAACGGGCCGCCCCCAGGACAGAACCAGCAGCCGAAGGAAAACCCGATTAACTTGCCGGCCACAGTCCGCTGGGCTGGCGAACCTGAAAATTACTCAAGACCATTAACTACATAGTTTGAATTCATGATTATCCCGCTAATAAGCACGATTACCGTTTCGCATTACATGGCTGTCGGAGCCGTGATGTTCGTCACCGGTGTATTGTGCATGGCTACCAAGCGAAATGCCCTCGGCATCCTGATGGGCATCGAACTAGTGCTCAACGGCGCCAATATTAATTTCATTGCCTTTGGAAGTCCTTACCTGCGATCCGAATCACTGGGCTTGGACGGGCAATTGATTGCACTGTTTGTCATTGTCCTGGCTGCTGCCGAGGCGGCCGTGGCACTGGCTATCGCACTGAACTTCTACAATAACCACAGCACGATTGATGTTGACCGTGCAAACGACTTGAAAGGCTGAATTCAGCTCAGATGGAAGCAATTCTCCCAAGACTGCTGGCAGCTGCGACACTCCTTCCGCTGGTGTCGTTCTTTGTCATCCTGCTGGCAGGAAACAAGTTGAAAAGTCATGCGGCGACGGTGGCGACCATCGCCATCGGAGGTGCCGGGCTACTTTCGTTCGTGGGCCTGTTTGTCTACTGGTTAGCCGACGACGGTGTCTGGAAACAACTGGAAACGGCCAATCAGCCCAGTCACCATGGAGCCGCAGACCACGAAACGGCAGACCCGGCAACACCTCATGGCAGCGAAGACTCAGACCACGATCACGGCTCAGCGGGCGACCACTCCCATAACGAAGACTCAGACCACGATCACGGCCCGGCAGGTGATCACTCGCATGACGACCACCCGGACCCCCTTCACGCTGGGATCGAGGGCGAACACTCCCATAACGATGGCTCCCATCACCCAACCTCACATGCCAGCCACGGCACCCCCCGGCACATTACGGGCGAGTACTACACGCTGGGAAAATTTGGCCGCTTGCGACTGAACATCAGTTACTACATCGACACGCTGACCATGTGTATGTTCTGCATGGTGACGCTGATTGCCACCTTGATTCACATTTATGCCATTGGCTACATGCACGACGAGGAGTCGGAATATACGGATCATGAAGTGACGCTGGCCGATGGTTCTCACCTGGTACGACCGGGTCGATATCACCGTTTCTTCCAGTTCCTGTCCCTGTTTTGCTTTAGCATGCTAGGGCTGGTATTGGCTGGCAATATCGCCATGGTATTCGTCTTCTGGGAGTTAGTCGGCATCTGCTCCTACTTCCTGATCGGTTTTTACGTCGAGCGCAAGAGTGCCTCCACGGCGGGCAACAAGGCCTTCATCGTCAACCGCGTTGGCGACTTTGGCATGATCATCGGACTGATGATTCTCTGGACTGGCTGTAGCACGTTCGCTTTTGGCGACATCGACTCTAATCACGACGGAAAAATCACCAACAACTCGCAACTGGTGGAACAGGGTCTGTTTAGCCAGGTGCGCCCGCAAGAAAATGGCTATCAACTACAGACACCCGATGGCCTGGTCGCTTACTCGGCTCAGGAGCAACTGCGACAAGCGGTTCGAGAAGCAAACGTGGCCGGTGATGAAGAAGCCACTCGTGCCCTGTTAGCCCACAAGATCACGGAACTGCGTAATCACGACCCGGATGCCGACGGCCAGCCACGCTACGGATACTGGTTGTTAATTGTTGCGGGACTGGGAATCTTCTGTGGCTGTGTTGGTAAGAGTGCACAATTCCCGCTGCATGTCTGGCTACCGGATGCCATGGAAGGTCCGACTCCCGTTTCAGCGCTGGTCCACTCCGCCACCATGGTGGCTGCCGGAGTCTACCTGGTGGGCCGTTTCTACCCGGTGTTTCCACCGGAAGTTCTACTGGTGATCGCCATCATTGGCTGTATCACCCTGTTCATGGCTGCCACCATCGCGATTACCGCTACCGACATCAAACGCGTGCTGGCCTACTCGACGGTCAGTCAACTCGGTTACATGATGATGGCCCTGGGCGTCGGCGGTTGGCTGGCCGGCATGATGCACTTGATCACCCACGCCTTCTTCAAGAGTCTATTGTTCATGTGTTCGGGGTCCGTAATCCATGCGGTCCACACCAACGAGATGCCCTTAATGGGTGGGCTCTGGCGTAAGATTCCCTATACAGCCTTCACGATGCTGATCGGTTGCCTGGCGATTGCTGGTGCCAGCATTCCCTTTCTCATCGGACTTAGTGGCTATTATTCCAAGGATGCCATTCTGGAACAGGCTTATTCCTTCATGCAAACCAACAGCGGCAATCCCGTCTCGATCATGTTCTGGATCGCTGCCGGTGGTGCTGCCATGACTGCCTTCTACATGTTCCGGCTTTGGTTCCTGACCTTTGCTGGCAAGCCACGTGACGAACATCGTTACGAGCATGCTCATGAGTCCAAGATGATGTATGCCCCGCTGCTGGTGCTGGCCGTGTTTGCCATTGCGGTCGCCTGGACACCGATCTCAGCCGTGGCACCGTGGAACAATTTGAACCTGGCCGGTCTGCTAGAATCAGCCCGACCGGTGGGAACCGGCGGAGATCAAGAAGCCCTCACGATTGCCTTAACGTGGCCCGATGAACACGCCAGTCATGTTTCATCCATCAAGGTACCAGTCACGTTACTGGCCTTTGCCACCGGTATTCTGGGGATGCTACTGGCCGCTGTCTTCTACTGGTGGAAGTTCCTGGATCCGAAGGAAACTGGTGAATCCTTTGGCCCCATACACCGGTTCTTACTCAACAAGTGGTGGTTTGACGAACTTTATGACTGGCTGTTCGTGAAACCGACGCATGCCATCTCAAGATTTATTGCTGGCATCGATCGGATCGTACTGGACGGAATTGTGCATGCCATTGTGCGCGG
>JAYGDG010000749.1:0-3705 GCA_046583015.1 Pirellulaceae bacterium
TCCCGTCCGGGACGGTCATCCCACCAGAGGCCGTGCGGCGTCTCGAATTGACCCTTCTTCGACCCCAGTCCTCCAAAATAGCCGGTCGCCTTGGCATCCTTGTCATAGCGAATGATGTAGTGGGAACCATAGCCATCGCCGACCCAAAAACCGCCGTCGGGCGCAAAAGCGATGTTGGTCGGACTGAACTTAACCCCTTTCCCGTATTTGCCAGGCGTTTTGACGACGAACGGCCTGGCTCCTTTGTAGACATCAACCTTTGGGGCCGTCTGCTGCCAGACGGTCTCTCCCTGGAGCGTTTTCTTGGCAATGGTTCCCTTGTTGTCGCAAAGGTAGAGAAACTCCTCGCCCCCATCGCGGCGGATATCAATCCCGTGGCCACCGCCGTGATATTCCTTGCCAAAGGAGCGGACAAATTTTCCCTTCGCGTCGAAGACGACGATCGAATCCATCACCTCGGCCGTCTTGGTCCGGTGTTTGACGTAGATCAGTCCCTCGGCGTCGACCGCCACCCCGTGGGTGTCCTGCCAGCGAATGTGAGCGGGCACTTTCATGCAGTCATGATGGACCTCGTACCGATGTCCCTCGGGGCCGATCACCTTGGGCTTGGAATCGGTCTTGTCGGTGGCACCCAGGATGGCTGGGGCGACCCCGGAAGCGAGCATGGTAGCCGCGGCGGTCGACTTCAGGAAAACACGTCGCGTTGAGCGTGAACGGGTCATGAGATTGTTTCCATGAGGGGTGAATTGCAAGTGGTAGGGTCTTGAGCCAGAAATCGTACCACGGTTAAAGACGGCTGGAACAGTCCCCTCTTATCGCGGAATCATGTTCGTCTCAGATTGTCCCTCGATAAAGAGGAATTCGCGGTCCGCTGCCAGGTTTGTGAACGTCTGGTCGCTGCCGGCAGGCCAGGAAATGGTCACCGACTCAATGCGATCTGCTGATCCCAGTCCGAAAACAAGTTGCCGCTGATTACTGGCCTGGAAACCATCGCCCGCTTTCAGTTGCCGGGTCCAGGTTTGACCACCGGCGGTGACGCGGACGGTTGTGCCGATGGCGTCCCGGTTGGAGAACACCCCCCGTAACTGGACGGCAAAAAAGTGTCCATGTTGCTTGGTTTGATTGGTCAGCAAGGCGGTCGGGGAGTCGACGTGCGTCACGAAAAAATCTTCTTTCCCATCCCGGTTCCAGTCGACCAGGGCGATTGCCCGCCCGAGAGAGACCTTTTTGAAATAGCTGCCAAGGCTGGCCGCCGGCACGTCGGCAAACTGGCCATTGCCAAGATTGTAGAAGTACTGTGTGGGCATCCGGCAGGATGGATCGGTAATTTCCAGGTGTCCATTGGCAACGACGATGTCAAGCCAGCCGTCCAGTTCCCCATCGAGAAACTGGGTGCCCCACCCTTCGTAGAGGAAACCAAATTCCCGCAATCGGGATTGCCGCGCCACGTCGTCAAATAGTTGACCCTTACGCTGCAGAAAGAAATTGTTGGCCTCGTCTCGAAAGTTCGTTACGAACAGATCGAGCAGGCCATCGCGATTCACGTCACCGGCGGCAATCCCCATGCAGGAGTCGGCATGGCCTTCCTCGTTGAATCCCAGTCCTCCCAGCACCGCGCGGTCTTTAAAGGCCAGCTTGCTACCCCGTTGAGGTGTCTGGTTCGTAAAGAAGAAGTTGGCAGTCATGTCGTTTGACACGAACAAACTCAAGCGGCGCGAACCGTCAAAATCGGCTGCCACCACTCCCATCCCTTTCCCGTTCGGCACCACGATGCCAGCTTCCTTCGTGACCTCTTGGAAAGTGCCATTTCCACGATTGAGGTAGACCTGGTCCTGGGCCGCGGGAAAATCGATCGGAGAGCATTGAATTGGCTTACCCTTCTCCTTGCATGCGCGCGTAAAAACATCCTTGCCACCCAGATAGTTGACGTCATAAAGATCGGGCCAGGAATCACCGTTGAAATCGGCGAGTACGCAACTGACCGTCCAGTGCGCCCCAGAAATACCACTTGCGGCCGTCACATCGGAAAAGGTACCGTCGCCATTGTTCTGGTACAAACGATTTGCGCCGATATTGGCCACGTAAACATCCGCAAAGCCATCGTTGTTGAAGTCGCCGGTAGTTACACCCTGCCCGAAGCCAGTGTCGCCGAGGCCTGACTGCTCGGTGACATCCTGGAAACGCCCGTTGCCCAGGTTGCGGAACAGGCGGTTTCGATATTGCTGCTGAGCTGGGTTGGGAGGCCACGCACATCCCTGGGTCAGGTAGACATCACTCCAGCCGTCGCCGTCGTAGTCGAGAACGGCGACGCCGCCTCCGCTAAATTCGAACATGTAGGATCGGCCGATGGTCGGGTCGGCGCCGTTGAAATAAGAAAACTCCAATCCGGCTGCGACAGCCGTGTTGGTAAACGAGACATCGGTCACCTCAGGTGAGCGGACCGGCTGGCTTGAAACTGTTTTACCCAAATCTGGTAACGGAAGCGAAGAGAGGTCGATTTTCTGAGCCAGGTTGGCCGCCGCCAGCGTCATTGGCGTCTTGTCATTGGTGGTCGCCTGCAGCCGTGACAGGCTCTGACGGGCCCACTGTGAGTCCACACGGTCGTCTGACAAGGCCACTTGGCACCAACCGATAGCTTCCCAATGACGACCCAGGGTTTCCATCAATTCGGCAACTGGCTGCATTTTTTCGGGGTCGTTTTGAATCGCGCCAACTAGATATTTGAGATCGGCCAAGCGGCTAGCGTGTTGGACAAACGGTGCGGCTTCCGACTCTCGATGCAAAGAAACCAGCGCTTGTGACAATTGATAATTTGCGCCCATGTGATGGGGGTAGCGTTTTAGGGTTTCCCAGAAACAGCGAGCAGCCGCCGAGGGATCTTGTTCCTGCTTTGCCCATAATCCACGGACATACCAGATTTCTGGATTCGCATCTGCAGACTTGGGCAGATTGCTATGCCATTGCCGAAGTGCTGGCTGTGACCCCAACTGAAGCAAAGTAAGTCCCAGCCACGCTTGCGCCTCTGGTTGCTCCGGATCTTCGCCTACGATTGTTTGCAAGATCTGTTTTGCGATCGTGTAGTGATTTTCAGCGATTTGCTCGCGAGCAACTCCGGTGAGCACCTGCAGATCGTTGGCAGCAACGGATCGTTCAACCAGCGGCATGTCAGCGGGGAAGATCCACATCGTCTCGGTGGAGCCGGCGGGAAGAAGATACTCGGCTTTGGAATGGCCAGTCCGTATCAACTGGCGCACGAATGGCAGCACTTCCCAATTCCGTCCGGAAAATCTTAAGACGGTAATCAGTTTGTCGTTGGCTTCGTAGTCACTGGGGTCGTGCCGCAGGATGAGACGTAGCGATTGCTCCGCGAGAGTGGGTGCACCCAGTTGCAGGGCGAACTCGACAATCAACCGCTGGGCTTCGATGAAAGAAGGGCTGCCGTCGTCTTTAACTTGCTCAAGACAAACGAATGCATGTTCTTTGCGGCCCAAACTCCACGCCGAGCGGCTAGCAATGACCAGTGCCCTGGACGAATCGGGATGATTCAGCAGATATTGTGTCACCAGCTTGTCGGCTTTCAACGGATCGTTTTGCAACAACGCGGCGCTGGCGGCTGTCAACAGCTTCTCGTCGGAGTTGGCACGCAGGTACCAGGCTACGAATATGCAAAGCAGTCCGACTACGCCGAGGATCGCCAAACGGTGG
>JAYGDG010000870.1:0-8604 GCA_046583015.1 Pirellulaceae bacterium
CATTCACACCTGGGTCCATATTCGCCAGCCTGCCTAACGGGCTGTCGAAAGTTGTCTTACTAATTCAACATCAATAAAGGTGTTCACTCATGAAGGACTGCCGGTACTTTGGCTCTCACCGATCTTGTTGCGTGATGATCGTGCTGCTGGTTGTTGCAGCGCTGGGACCATCGCCGACGTGGGCAGATCCTGGCCAGGGAGCCAGGGGCATGGTTGTCTCGGTCCATCCGCTGGCGACCGATGCCGGGCTCAAGGCCCTGAAGGCCGGTGGCAATGCCGTTGATGCGGCCGTCGCCGCGGCACTGACGCTAGGGGTCGTGGACGGTTTTAATTCGGGAATCGGTGGCGGCTGTTTTATTCTGATTCGTCGTCAGGATGGGACCTTGCTGGCGATCGACGGCCGCGAGATGGCGCCCGCCAGGGCCCACCGGGATATGTATTTACGGGACGGCAAGCCCCAGTCGGAATTGAGTAAGGTGGGTCCGCTGGCTTCGGGCGTGCCGGGTGCCCTGGCCGCCTACGAGTTGGCGATTAAGTCTGCGGGCAAGACTTCCTGGAGGGATCTCGTGTTACCCGCCTCGCAACTGGCCAAGAAGGGATTTATTGTCGA
The DNA here is from genome assembly GCA_046583015.1 of Pirellulaceae bacterium. GTDB lineage: Bacteria > Planctomycetota > Planctomycetia > Pirellulales > Pirellulaceae > JAZADA01. The sequence goes on from JAYGDG010000870.1 coordinate 611, forward strand.
CGAAGGCTATGCCCGCAAAGTGAGATCGGTGGCGCGCTACCTGGCGCGCTACGAAGGATCACGGGGAATCCTGCTGCATGCTGACGGCAGCCCTCTGAAGGCTGGTGAGAAGCTGCAGCAACCGGACCTGGCAGCGATCTATCAGCAGGTTGCAGAGCAGGGGGCGAAGGCCTTCTATCGAGGCAAGTTCGCTCAACTCGCATCCCGCTGGATGGCGCAAAACGGTGGGCTCATCACGATCGATGACTTTGCCAATTACCAGGCCAAGCAGCGCCGGCCGATTGTCACGGCCTATCGCGGCCACACGGTGGTTGGCTTCCCGCCACCCAGTTCCGGTGGCATCCACGTGGCGCAGATCTTGAACATCCTGGAACATTTTGACTTGAAACAGTTGTTTCAGGATGATCGCGCTAAGTTTGTCAATGTGATTGCCGAGGCGATGAAGGTGGCTTTTGCCGATCGTGCTCACTGGCTCGGGGATGCTGATTTTGTCCGTGTGCCCAAGGGACTGATCGATAAATCCTATGCTAAGCAACTGGCCGGGCGGATCAACCCTGGAAAACTGACGCCCGTTAAAGGCTATGGTTCCCCACCGGACTGGCAAAACCACGTCTTTGGGAAACATACGACGCATATTACGGCAGCCGATGCGGCAGGCAACTGGGTGGCGATCACCGCCACGGTCAACACGTCGTTTGGATCGAAGGTCATTATTCCCGGCACCGGCGTGGTCATGAACAATGAGATGGATGACTTTTCAATTGCACCGGGTGTTCCCAACGCGTTCGGCTTACTGGGCGCCGAAGCCAATGCGGTCGCTCCAGGTAAACGCCCCTTGTCGAGTATGAGTCCCACCATCGTATTGCGTGATGGTCAACCAGTACTGACCATTGGTGCTGCCGGTGGCCCCCGTATTATTACCCAGGTGCTACTGGGAATCGTCCATCACCTTGACCTGGAGATGCCGATCCAGGACGCGCTGGCGATCGCACGATTCCATCACCAGTGGGCTCCCGATCGCTTGTACGTGGAGCGAACGATGGGACGCGACCTGGTGATGGAATTGAAGGAACTGGGCCATCGGGTCGAGACTCGCTCCAGCGTGGGAATTTCCCAGGCCATTTCCTATGACCCGGCGCAGAAGCAGTTCAGTGGCGTCCACGATCCGCGGATTCGGGGCAAAGCGGCCGGTTTCTAACGTGGGCGGAACGGCCAGCTATTTTTGCAGTGGCACGATGGTGGCTTTCTTGATGAAGTCCATGTCGGGAAAGTTCTTCTTCAAGTAGGCGTTTCCTTCTGCCTGGATTTGACCCTGCTGGGGCATTCCCCCGTACTTGCTGGTCAACTTATCGACCACGTCCATGCCCTTAATGATCTTGCCAAAGGGAGCAAATCCCATCGAGTCGAGTCGCGAATTGTCGGCCAGGTTGATGAACAACTGCGTGGTCCGCGTGCCGGGACCGGCGGTGGCGAAGGTGAGTGTCCCGCGTGTGTTGGTGGCCTTAACCGGATCATCCTTAATTTTGGATTCTCGCCACTTGGTCTGGATTTTAGGGTCTCCATTGATGCCGAATTGCGCCACGAATTTTGGCACGATACGGAAGAACCGGCATTCATCGTAGAATCCCTGCTTCACCGCCTGGTGAAAACGGTCGGCTCCCAGGGGAGCGTCCTTGCGAGTGACCTCGATGATAATATCACCCTGGCTGGTCTCCAGTTTTACGCCGTACTGATCGGGTGCAGCCCGCTGGGCCCAGAGGGGCGTCAGGTTGCCAGCCAGCAGGCAGGAGAAAATCATGGTCATGCAGGTAAGCAGGAAGCGGCGAGTATTCATGAAAGGTTCCTTTGGAAGCTAAGCAAAGAACGTTTGCGGTTGCCTCGAAAAAAGTTTGAAGTTGGTTGGGAGTTAGGCGTGTGCGTTAGGGGGATGTTTATTCCATCTCTTTGATAGCGGCAAGTAGTTGTTCTCGGATTTCTTGCAGTTGATCACTCGATTCGATTTTTTTGCCCTCGCGATCTGTGACGTAGAAGACATCGACCACTTGATCTACGTGCGTTGTAATTTTGGCAAGATGGACCTCAAGTTTCAAGTCATAGAGGCAGCGCGAGATGCTATAGAGGAGCCCCATTTTGTCGTAGGCAAAGACGTTGACAATGGTAAATGCCCCAGCCGTATTGTTGTCGATGGCAATCCGTGTTGGCATGGGATTGAAGTCGCCCGAATGGCGGCTTGAACTCGATTGCCACACTTTGCGAAAAGTAACCGCTTCGGCCTGCGGACTCTCAATGGCCGCGAGCAGTTTTGCACTGATTTCATCTAATCGTTCTTGAGATGGTTGGTCAGTGAAATCGAGGTCCTGGGTGTAAAACCGATCAATCACCAGGTCATCGGTCAACCGATCGATTTCCGCCGCCAGGATCTGGTTTCGCTGGCTGCTCAGGACACCCGTCAAACGATGGAACATACCGGCCATGGTTGACTCATGGGAACCGATCGTATATTCGACAGCATTGCGTTCAGGAACAAAGCGGGCCCAGGCGAGCGCTTTTCCTTCTTGGAGTCCCAAGAGGGCTTGTAGCTGTGGCAGGACCTGTTCCCCGGGTACAGAACTTAAATAGCCGGCAGGAACAGAATTGACCAGGGCATTGAACCTGTCGCGCTCTTTCTCGTCGACGGTTGCCTGTTGTCGCAACTGGGTCCGACGCTGCTCCAGTGTCAGGCCGGATCCAAGGAGCGTTGAATCGCCGGTCAAATGGTTTCTCGCTAACAGGTACAGTTCGGTCAGCAGATCCAGTTTCCAGTTGTTGAAGACTCCCGGCCCGACGGCTGAAATATCGGCACAGGTTAAGAGGTAGAGCATCTGGAGAACTTCCGGAGAACCGACTTCGACCGCGAACTGTAACACGATATCGGGATCGTTAAGATCGTGGCGTAAAGCCAGGTTGGACATCGTCAGGTGCTTGTGGACCAGGAAACAAATGGTTTCAGTCTCTTCGGGAGGCAACTGCAGGTGAGCCGCTGTTTTGCGGGCGATCCGTACTCCCACTTCACAGTGATCCTCGGCTGTTCCTTTCCCCAGGTCATGCAATAAGAGGGCCAGGTGCAACGTCCGCTTGTGTTCCAGACTTCGGTAGGCATCGCCCAGCGGGCCGTCGTGTCGCAGAAACTCGGTGGCATGGTACACAGCGCGGATCGTGTGTTCGTCCACCGTGTACTTGTGGTATTCGTTGAATTGCAACAGGCAGCGGGCTTTGCGGATGGCAGGAATAAAACACTCCAGGACTCGCAGTTCATGCAGTCGCCGCAGCAGGCCAGCCAATCGTGCTGGCTCAGCAAGCAAGGACAGGAAACGCCGCGAAGCTTCTGGCGAAACTTCAGTCTGGGGCTGCTTTAACATCGATTCGCGGATTGCCTGCCAGGTGGAGTGATCGATTCGTTTGTCATAGAGATTTGCCAGGTCCATTAATCGCAGGACTTCAGAGAGTTCATTGCGGACCTTCTCCAGTCCTCGACGGGTGGCCCGGATTTGGAAGGGCCCTACTTGGAAATCGCCCTCTACCTGGTGGCTAACCAAGGGGCCCAGGAACTTGCCCCAACTGCGACGGGACCTGGCAGAATTGACAAAATGGGTGGTTGCATACCTGACCTGGCTGGTCTGTTCAAAATAGACCTGCATGAATCGTTCCACGCCCAGCAGGTTGTCATCGCTGGCGTAGTTATATTTTTCTGCCAGGCGTACCTGCTCCTCACGGGTCAGCAAGTCTTGTGAATTACCGGCATGAAAGTGCATTTCATTGCGAAGTTGCAGGAGAAAGTCATGTGCTTTTCGTAAGGTCTTGCGGTCCTCGCGTGTGAGTGCACCCCGACGACGCAAGCTGTCCAAACCAGCTTCTCCGTAGCGTGTAAAGCCGATCCAGCGGACCAGTTGCAGGTCACGTAAGCTGCCGCGGGAACGCTTGATGTTCGGCTTGAGCAGAAAAACGGTATCACCAAATTGTTGCCGCTCTTGTTGACGTTCCTTGATGATCCGTTCGATCAGTGACTTGCGATAACGGCGAGTGGCCCGCCGAAAGCGATTGTTGTAACGGGAATAAAGTTGGACACTCCCGTGCAAGAAACGGGATTCGGCTAGCGAGGTAAAGGTGCTGATGTCTTGCATGGCGAGCTTGCAGGCATCCTCGCTGCTACGGGCGCTGAAACCGAGCTTGAGCCCGGAATCATAGATGTCCTGGGTAAAACACTGGGCCAGCGGAGTGATATGGTCAATCGCTTGCGGGTCGTAGAGCAGCATCAGGTCGACATCGGAATAGGGGGCCATGTCGCGGCGCCCATAGCCTCCGTGGGGCACCAGTGCCAGCTGCGATTGCAATGCTTCACGTTCATCGATGTTCTTGGTTAACTGCTGCAGGGCACCATCGTAGAGGTCCAACAAGGTGGAATCGAGCAGATCGGTCATGGCCGCACAGATTTGTACGCCGGGAGACCCCTGGTTGTGTCGCTCGTGGAGCTTTTCTCGCGCCTGGCTGATTTTTTCACGAGCGGCTAGCACGCGAGGTTTCAAGCCGCTTGGACCAGCCATAATGAGTTACCGCGGTTGGTAGAGTTACAGGGCGTCTTCGCCTGTTTCGCCAGTTCGTATGCGAATGGAATCTTGCAGGTCGGAAATGAATATCTTGCCATCACCGATTTGACCCGTTTGGGCTGTCTGCAAAATCGTGTCGATCACTTTTTGAAGGTTGTCGTCTGAGCAAATGATTTCCAGTTTGACCTTCGGCACGAAGTCGACCGTGTACTCGGTACCACGGTACATTTCAGTGTGTCCTTTTTGACGACCGAAACCACGGACTTCCGAAACGGTCATGCCGTCAATGCCATGTTCGGAAAGGGCATTCTTGACGTCTTCCAGTTTGAAGTGTCGGACGATGGCTTCCACTTTTTTCATGAGATCGTTTCCTCTGCCAATTATTGAGCAACTAACGACATGTTGGCCGCCTTTGAGGCAATCCAGTTGCCTGACCGCAAGTCGTGCTTAGTGTTCTTGAACAGTCGCAATTCTACAAGTCAGTGTGACATTGTCTATACGCTGATATACCCTTCTTCCCCGTGTTGACTAAAATCAAGTCCTTCGATTTCCCCTTCCGGAGTGGCACGTAACCCCATGGTTTTGTCCAGGATTTTTAAAAGGGTCAAGGTGACTACAATCGTAAAAATGTAAGTAGCCACGACCACGGCCGCCTGGCTTGCCAGTAACGAGAAGCCACCCCCGTCAATTAATCCGACCGGGTTGCCGTTGCCGTGAACATCGTAGACGGCTCGCGTCGCAAAAACGCCGGTCAAAAGGATTCCCAGGGTCCCGCCAATCCCATGGATGCCAAAGACGTCCAGTGAATCGTCATAGCCAAGCTTGGCTTTCAAGGCGGTGCAGGCGTAATAGCAGCAAATCGAAGCCAACAGCCCGACCAGGATGGCCGTCAGCGGGCTCACGAAACCGGCCGCCGGTGTAATGCAGGCCAGCCCTGCAATCGCTCCGGAGCAGGTTCCCAGGACAGTTGGTTTGCCGCGTGTAATCCACTCGATGGTTGGCCAGGTGAGTGCTCCGGCAGCAGCTGAAAAATGGGTAGCGGCAAAAGCACTGGCCGCCAGCCCATCGGAAGCCAGTCCACTGCCCGCATTAAAACCAAACCAGCCGAACCATAACATGGCAGTCCCGGTCACCGTGTAGGTGAGATTATGCGGAGGCATCGATTCGCTCTCCAAACCGAGACGCTTACCGACGACCACGGCGCAGACCAGCGCTGCGACTCCGGAACTTATATGAACAACAGCTCCTCCTGCGAAGTCAATTCCTCCCCACTGGGCAAACAAGCCTCCATCCCACATCCAGTGGCAAAGAGGACAATAGACCAGTGTGTTCCAGAGGACCATGAAAACAACCATGGTGCTGAACTTGATGCGTTCCGCAAAGGCACCACAAATCAAGGCTGGCGTAATGATAAAAAACATGCCCTGGAAGAGCATATGCGTCAGCCGTGGGATTTTCCCTTCCGTGGGGAATTCCGTGGCGCCAGTCGTTTCGTTCCAAGTGCCTTGGACCTCATTCATCAATAAGAACTGGCCATTGCCAATCCACTTGCTGTAGTCCTCGTTACCTGCGGTCCCGCCAAAACAGAGCGAATAGCCCCACAAGCTCCAGATAATCGTCATTAAAGCCATCAGGAAGATGCATTGCATCATGACGCTTAGCACGTTCTTGCGGCGCACCAGGCCGCAGTAAAAAAGGGCCAGGCCGGGTGCGGTCATGAACAGGACCAGGGCACAACTGGTCATCATCCAGGCATTGTGCCCTGCCAGGGCGGCTTCCTCCACCAGGGCTTTAGTATCGGCGGAACTTTCCGCGGCAGTGGCTTGCGTGGCCTGGTCTTCCTCGGAATCATGACCGGCAGCGAAATTGAATGGAATCAAACAGGCAAAAACTACGGCGATGGCCAAGATAAGATAGCGCATCACAACACCTCATCAGACGAAGGATATGGGATAGTCGTTAAAACCGCGTCCAGCGGGAAACAACGCTCCGCCTGGTTGCAATGCCCGCTCGACGCTCGAGCTGACACCACGGCGATGTTTACCTGTCGTAAGTTACTTCCTTACGGATAGCCGCTTACGTGACGCCAAGCATATCTATTTTGCCGAAATAAGTAAACTACCTCTTTGCCGCTGAAGCCGTGGCTCAAGGTGACGCACTAATCGGTGGTAGGATTTTTCCAGGCGATCTCTGGCTGGCCGGCCTGTTGATTGGCAAACCGCGCCAGCACAAAGAGTAAATCGCTCAAGCGGTTCAGGTAGACGACGATCGTCGCCGAGATCTCTCTGTCACTTGTTCCCTGCAGCGTGATCACGCGTCGTTCAGCCCGTCGACAAACGGCTCGTGCCACGTGAAGGGTTGCCCCGGCAGGGCTTCCACCGGGCAGGATGAACTGTTTGAGCGGGGCTAAATCCGCTTCGTATTGATCGATGCAGCCTTCCAGCCGCTCGACATCGGCTGTCCCAATCGCCGGCATCGTGTGCTGTCCCGGTTCGGCAGTTGCCAGTTCCGCTCCGATGACAAACAGGTCGTGTTGAAGTGACTCCAGCAGTTCGGACAGACCGTGGGAAGAATGTTCTGTTCGCACCATCCCCAGTACCGCATTCAATTCATCGACGGTTCCAAAAGCTTCGATACGAACATCATCTTTACGGACGCGCGGACCACCGAAGAGTCCCGTATCACCAGAGTCGCCGGTTCGCGTGTAGATTTTCATCGTCTAGTTACCAGGTCTGTTGAGTTCAAGAGAGCCAGTCTACCGTCTCGGCGGCCTTTCTTCGAGGTAATCCACTCCACTTTTCAGGGCGAAGGGCTATACTACGAGCAGATTGTTCGGATTTATCAGTACGTGGAGTTTCCCATGATCGTCAAATCATTTGGATTTAAGTTTACTCTCAGTTTGATCACCCTTCTCGCCCTCTTCGGGAATCACCGTGTGACCGAAGCTCAAGAAATATCCGCGGTCGAATCCAAGTTCTTGTCCGAGGTCAGGCAGGTAACCGATGGTTTTCTGAAAGCGGGAGAAGGTTATTTTTCACCTGATGGGAAACAGATTATTTACCAGGCGGTGCGACAAGAGTATCCATTTTACCAGATCTTCACGCAGCCTCTAAAGGACGGGATTCCGCGGCTCATTAGTACCGGCAGAGGGAGGACCACCTGCAGCTACTTTTCACCAGATGGCAAACGGCTGCTATTTGCCTCCAGCCATTTGGATCCCAAGATGGATGAAACCGAAGCGGCAGAACGAAAGCAGCAGGAAGAAGATCGCAAGTCAGGCAAACGCCGCCGCTATTCCTGGCCGTTTGATCCCCATACCGATATTTTCGAGGCCGATTTGCAAGGGAATCTCTTGCGGCGACTGACAACAGAAGCCGGTTATGACGCCGAAGGAGCCTATTCATACGATGG
>JAYGDG010000057.1:0-5245 GCA_046583015.1 Pirellulaceae bacterium
TGGCAGCGGCATCACCTGCCTGGATAGCAGCGAGTACCTGGTTGGCAACGGTGATCGCCGGGTGCTCGTTGCTGGCGGCCTCCTTGTTGTCATGGTCACCATCCTCATCGTGATCGTGGCCATGCTCGTCGTGATCGTGGCCATGCTCGTCGTGATCGTGGCCATGCTCGTCATGATCGTCATGATCGTGGCCGTCACCATCATCATCGTGGCTATCGCCAGCGGTTTTTGAGGTGTTACCAGTCGCCGTGGAGTTGTCCTCTTGCGAGTTGCAGCCCAGGTTAATACTAACGACGATCCACAGCAGTACGATCAAGAGACGCATGATAAAAATCCTTTGTGTAAATCAGTTGCAGCCACCGGCAGGATGGCGTAACGAGAATTCATCTTAATCATCAGTTTCGCACGGAGCAACGGGTGTTTTTAGCGGCAAGCACCGGTTTGACTAGCGTTGAGCAGCAGTCCCTTCAGGGTGGTCGAGTCCAGCGATTGATTTCAGTAGGTGATGTCACAGTCCGGGAGCGCTTTTTGTAACTCGCCGACACCCGCCTCGGTGACCTGGGTGCCGAGGGCAAACAGCGATTCCAGTTGTGCCAGGGTGGCCAGGCGGGCTAAGCCGCGGTCGGAGACCTGGGTCCCGGAAAGTCCTAATGTCTGAAGGTTGGCCAGCCTGCCGAGTGACGCCAGCCCATCATCGCCCACAGCGGTGTCGTTTAGGAACAAGCGTTTGAGTTTGGTCAGGTTCTTGAGATGAACGAGTCCGGCGCTGGTGATTTTTGTTTGATACAGGCTGAGTTCCTGGAGATGAACCAATCCGACAAGATGAGCCAACACTTCATCGGTGGCCGCCGTTTCGCCCAGATCGACTTCAATGATCTGGCCGGCTGCATTACGTGCTAACTTAGCGCCTGCTTGCTCGAGCGCAGCGATCTGAGCGGCAGAGGGGATATCCTCCTGGTCCGCCGGGGCATCGGGCTCGTTTGTTTTCGCTTCCGCAGCAGGCGTTTCAGCTTTTTCCTGGGAGCCCTGGTTTTCACTGGTGGTTTCGTTGCTCGTATGTTCGAGAGTAGAGGTCCCGGTACTCTGGGTGCAGCTGATGTTGAGACTGATCGTGAGGGCAAGAAGCAGGGCTGAAAGACGCATGGCAGTAATTCCTCTGGTTTAAGGAAGGGGCCTGGAAATGATGTACCCAGGTGAGGCCGCTATTTTAATAGGGTAAGATCTCTGAAACAATGGAGTTTTTTGGCGGCAACGCCCGGTCGGAATGGGCGCGACCAAGCGTTACAATGGTCTGCCAGCGTAGCGAGCGAGAATATTTGAGTCGTTGAAAGAGGAGAGATCTATGAAGCGTCAAGCACTGGTCTGGCTGTTATTGATCTTGTTGTTGAGCAGCAGTTGCTTGCAGGCAGCCGATCGCCCCAATATCCTCTTTGCCTTTGCCGATGATTGGGGCCGTTACGCCAGCGCCTATGCCCAAACGGACACTGGTCCCTCGATTAACCAGGTTGTCAAGACACCGAATTTTGACGCCATTGCGAAGACTGGCGTACTTTTTAAACAGGCTTACGTGACGGCTCCCTCCTGTACACCCTGTCGCAGTTCGCTTCTTTCTGGACAATACTTTTTTCGGACCGGACGAGGCGCCATCTTGCAGGGTGCCCACTGGGACCTGGCGATCCCCTCCTATCCGCTGCTGCTCAAAGACAGCGGTTACCACATTGGCGAAACCTACAAGGTCTGGAGTCCGGGAACACCGCGTGATGCACCCTATGGCAGTGGTCAGTATGGGTTTGAAAAGTCGGGTGGCCGGTTCAATCAGTTTTCCCAGAACGTGACGCGAATGGTCCAAGGGGGGCAGGCCGTTGTTAAAGCCAAGCAGGTTCTTTACGGCCAGGTGGCCGGTAATTTTCAGTCGTTTTTGGATTCGGTTCCCGAGGGTAAGCCTTTTTGTTACTGGTTTGGTCCCACGCTCGTCCACCGCAAGTGGACCAAGGGGTCTGGCAAAACCCTCTGGGGGATCGACCCGGATGATTTGAAAGGGAAGATGCCAAAGTTTCTGCCCGACGTCCACGAGGTGCGACAGGATATGGCTGATTACCTGGGTGAAGTGCAGGCCTTTGATACGGGACTGGGTGTCCTGCTGAAAATGCTCAAGGATTCCGGTCAACTTGAAAACACGCTGGTCGTGGTCAGTGGGGACCATGGGGCGCCCGGCTTTCCCCGCGGCAAGTGCAACTTGTACGATTTTGGTGTCCAGGTTCCGCTCGCTATCTCCGGTCCGGGGTGTCGTGGCGGACGCGTGGTGGACGATTTTGTCAACCTGATGGACCTGGCTCCCACCTTCTTGGAAGTCGGCAAGACGGCGGTCCCCGACGTGATGACCGGTAAGAGCTTGCTGCCGGTACTTGAATCGGACAAGAACGGTACGGTTGATAAGAATCGCAACTGGGTGATTACCGGTCGCGAGCGCCACGTGGCCCGGGCCCGCGAGGGTTTTCTCCCCTACCCGCAACGGGCGCTACGAACCCGCGATTATCTCTATATTCTCAACTTTAAACCGGACCGCTGGCCGATGGGGAATCCCTATAACTTGACCGATACCAAGACCCCCGCCACGAACGTCCTGGAGAACAATACCTTTGTCACCTTTGGCGATCTGGACGCCTCCCCCACCAAGGCCTGGATTATCGAACATCGCAACGAGAAAAAATGGCAGCAATATTATGACTGGGCGTTCGGGAAACGCCCGGAGGAAGAGCTGTTCGTGATCGCCGACGACCCGGACCAGGTGAATAACGTGGCAGGCAAACCGCAGTACGCAGCGGTCAAGAGCAAGCTGCGCAAGCAGCTGCTGGACGAGCTAAAGCGGGTCAAGGATCCCCGTGTGCTGGGGGACGGTTCGACCTTTGACAAACCACCGTTTGTTTCGCAGCGGTAGAGCCGACGACTGGAGCTACTTCTTTTTCTTTGGCTTGGCACCAGGAATCAGGGCGACCATCTCCTTGAGTGGTTTCCAGCCCCGACCGGTGTTGACCGTTAGCTGCTTCTTCTTGTCCTCGCGAATTTCAAAGCGGTTGTTGTAGGTTGAGTACAACAGGTCACCGTCAAGAAAGAACAGGAAGCGAGTCTTGCCCCGGTCGGTGATGATGCGGATTGGCACGACACGTGGGTTCACACCCGCGGAGGAATAACCCTTGACCAGGATTGGTAGAGGCGCTTTTTTGCCGGCAACCGGCTTAGGAGCCTTGTAGACCTTGTTGACCTTGATTTGGGCGTAACCTTCCTTGGTGAACTTGGTGATCGTGGCATCCACGATCATGGGGATGGCTGGATTCTTGATCGCCTGATCGAGACCAGGTGGTAATTCATCTTCATCCGCCTGCAGCGGCAATGCGCTCGTCAGCAGCAGCAGTGCTGCGGCGTTCAGGGAGAGTGGTAAGTGACGTTTCATGGTTCTGTTCCACGGTTGGAAGGGCTTTGGTGAAAGGGGCAGGTCTGATTACACGGGAACTATGGCTGTTTGGGTGGCTCCGCTGCCGGAACCAGTTGACTGGAGAGTCGCTTGGCGAAACGCCGCGTGAATTCGTAGGGGCTTTTGCCTGCTTTTTCGATGGCGGGCAGGACGGCGCTGGCTGCTGGCCCCAGTTGTTCGAGGGCTCGTATCGCGTACATGCCAGTCAGCAGGTTGTCCGCCTCGATGTGGCTGGCCAGCAGCGGCAGGTAGGTTTGCTGGTCTCCCATTCTTGCCAGCGCCAATGCCGCGGCCACCCGTACTGCCGGCACCGGATCACGGGTCAGGGCGACCAGCTTCTCGCTGTCCGTCTTGGATTGCAGGTGGCCAAGCCAGGTCGCTGCCCAGTAACGCAGGGACGGACGCTTCGAGGCCATGGCTGCCCGGAGAGCCTGCCGATCGCCCCGTTCTCCAGCTACGATGACCTCGATTAATTGCTGGCCGAGGGTGGCATTGTCAGACTGGCGCAGGACCTGGTACTTGCTACCGTACCGACGGCCGAGGTCTTCCAGGATCGGTTCGGGGATCAGTCCCACGTCCCGGTTCTCGATCATCCAGTCGTACAGCAAGTCTCGCAATGTTTCAAGTTGTTTCTGATGCCCTGGCTCGCTGGCCAGGTTGACTGTTTCGTAAGGATCGTTTTTCAGGTCGTAAAGTTCTTCGGCCGGTCGCGACGGCCTGAAGACGCGGGCCTGTAGTTCGTTCAGCTTGCCATCTTGATGCAGCTGTCGCAACGTTTTGACGATGGTCTTGCCATCCTTGTACTGGTTTGGTTGCGCATGGGATAAGGGGGAGAGGAAATTGCGAATGTACTTCCATCGCTTGGTGCGGACACAACGGATGGTATCGACGGTTTCGTCGCAGCGGTCGCGGGCTGAAACGATGTGTTGCCGTGGCTGATAGTCCGGGGCCAGTAAATCTCGGCCCTGGACGAAGTCCGGGATCTTGATCCCGGCCAGTGCCAGCGATGTCGCCGCGATGTCGATGTGCTCCACCAGGTCATACCGGACCGTGCCAGCATCATGTCCCCCGGGTAATCGCATCAGAAGGGGTACATGGATCCCTTCATCGTAAAGGTATTGCTTGCCTCGCAGGTGACTGACCCCATGATCGGTCCAGAAGAAAATCGCGGTTTGGTCAAGAACCCCTTGCTCTCGCAGCGAATCGATAATCTGACCGATTTCCTGGTCGACCTTGATCCAGCTGTTTAGGTAGGTCGCCCAGTCCGCTCGCAAAACGGGATGGTCTGGATAATAGGGTGGCAGCTTGACGCGGTCCGGGGAGACCGGCCGAGTGACCTTGGCTTTACGGGCTTTGCCACCGGAGAGCTGAATCTGTGCAAAGAAGGGCTGCCCAGGCTTGCGTTGTTTCCAGTTGCCCGCCTCGTACATGTCAGCAGAAGTGAAGTTGTAATCAGTTTTACCGTTCTTGTTGAGGCCGGCATTGGTGACGTGGTAACCAGCCTGGCGAAATAACGCTGGGATCGATGGAATTGGCAGCTTGAAACTGTCGTAATAAGCCGTGTTTCCACCCCCCTTGCCTGAGGTTCGTTGCGAGCGATGGTTATGAGCTCCTAGGGTCGTCGAATACATGCCGGTGACCATGGCCGAGCGGCTGGACGAACAGACCGGGTTGGTGACGAACGCCTGCGTGAAGCGAACGCTCGTGCCAGCCAGCCGATCGAGCTGAGGAGTGCGAATGGTTGTTTCGCCGTAGCAGCCCAAGTGCGGGGAT
>JAYGDG010000144.1:0-2414 GCA_046583015.1 Pirellulaceae bacterium
TAAAAGTATTTCTCACGCAAAACAAAAACAGACTTAAATCATCTCACTGCGACCGGCGTCTCTGAGGCCTGACCGCAGCATTCATTTGAAAGTGTCCAGACGCCGATTCCGTTTGGTTACCCCTCTTCCGCTACTGGTGAACTCTAGGAGCTGCTGACGGGATTCGGACCCGTGACCTCGTCCTTACCAAGGACGCGCTCTACCAACTGAGCTACAGCAGCTAACGCGGCTGGCGCCGCTGCATCCTCGGAAATTTCCTTTTAGTCCTTTAAGGCAAATCAAGCCGCATCGAAATCCTTATGTAACAAGCGGGTGAAGGGGATCGAACCCTCGTCTTCAGCTTGGAAGGCTGTGGCTCTACCATTGAGCTACACCCGCAATTGATTGATTCCATGCTCACGGTTGACGCCCTTTATCAACCAGTCACCCCCTCTAATACCCCTCTTTTTAAGTAACTGACACGATTTCGCAAGATCCAACTGCTAAGAAACTCCTACTTTCAGTAGGATTTCAAGGCATTAGTTGTCCTGGTAACCGCGCCGCAGTCTTAATTGCTGGCCTTAACTTTCCTCTTCCTGGCACTGACCTTCCCAGTAAAGTGCCCACATGTGGGGGGTGCAGGATTCGAACCTGCGAAGGCTGTGCCATCAGATTTACAGTCTGACCCCTTTGACCGCTCGGGAAACCCCCCCGAAAAACGTCTATTCCGCCGATTCAATTTCCCCCGCAAAAACGTTCGGTTGGGACCGCTTTTAGCGCAAAATATAGCTTGTAAACCCGGTTTCTCTGCCGGCTCAACGTGACTTATAACGGAGCCAGCGGAGGGACTTGAACCCACAACCTGCTGATTACAAATCAGCTGCTCTGCCAGTTGAGCTACGCTGGCCTACAATCCCGAGGGCAAAAACAAGTAAATATAATGAACTGTGGGAGTTCTGCAAGATGAGTGGACAAAAATAGCCCACCTCAGACCCGCTCTGCGGGCCGTCTTGGTGGGGCGCTGTCCAGAGGGCTTAAAGGGAAGAGGTGCGACGTAAAAAACAGTCCTTCAGAGGGGTTTTCGAGTAGAGCAAGCAAGGTCGCAGAAGGTCCGCGGCTAAACGATTTACCCGTCCGATAGACGACTGTCAATATTTATTGGACGCCATCTGGAACGTCAATATTTTCGTGTTGAGCCGCGACGCGAAGCTTATTGATAGCCCGTGCTTCAATTTGTCGGACCCGCTCCTTGGTAACGCCCAACTGGAGCCCAACTTCTTTGAGGGTTTGGGGTTCAATGCTGTGATCGAGCCCGAACCGGCTGATGATGATGCGTTGTTCGCGTTCATCCAGTTCAGACAGAATGGTTCCAATTTGATACTGTCGTTGCTGTTGGGCCGATTCCAGCATGTACTGGTTGGTACGACCGTCGTGTTGGCCGGTGAAGAAATCTTCCTGGCTGGTACGAAAACGATCTAGCTGCTTATGTTCGCCTGGAATGGTCCTGGCGAAGTTTTTCATGATGGCCCAACTGGCATACGTGCTGAATTTATTTCCGCGTGCGTAGTCGAATTTTTCAACTGCCCGAATCAATGACATGTTGCCATCGCTAACGAGCGAAAAGAAGTCCTGCGTGGCACTCACATGGCGTTTGGCAATGGAGACCACTAATCGCAAATTAGCTTGCACGATTTGATTCTTGATCGCGACTGCCGCACTGTAGAGGTTTTCGATCTCATCCATGGTTAAGCTTTTAGCTCGCGTCGGATCGACCTTCTCTCTCAACTTGGCAGCCTTGTACTTGAGGAAGTTGTATTTGCGAAACAAGTGACCTTCCTGTTCGCGATTCAACAGAGGAACCTCGTATAGTGCGGCGAGATAGTGGGGCAGCCCAGCTGGGGGTCGGACCTTCTTGGTGGCTGATTCATTTACCGGCAGCGGACCCAGGATCTCCTTTTCTTTCTTTGGTTTGTCAAAAATGGGGTTATGCATGCAATCCAAAGGCAACTCGAGAATCCGTAACCCTCGGACTTCATTGATGATTCGATGAATGCTTGAGGCGGTTCGACTGTACTGCTTACTAAGGACAGCGACCGACGTCCCGCGTCGATGTCGTTGGTGAATCTGTTGTTTGGTTTCCGGTGTCAAGCGGCCCGTTTTTGACGGAAAGATCGCCAGTTGAGGGTTCTTTTCGTCGAATTGTTTGAGCGTGTAACGGATGGTCTCCACGCTGCGATTAACATGACTGGCGATGCGCCGAGTGATCTCTGAATTGCAGCTGCCAGCTTGGGCCAGTCGCCGGGCACGTTCGATAATTTCATTTCGTTCTTGATCGGTCAATTGGCTGAATTTCTGACCTCGTTTTACGCGTTGTGGATTCCTGGCAACAAACCGATCGACACTGCTTTGCAGAAAGGCGACGCGTTTGCGGCCGT
>JAYGDG010000122.1:0-2529 GCA_046583015.1 Pirellulaceae bacterium
GTAACTCCCAAGTAGCTCAACGCTTATGGAACATGCTACAGGACGTGGGAGTATCCTGGGAGTATACCGATGACGCCAATTGGCAATCGGTGGCAACTGAGCACGAAGAACTGGCCGAGCTGATGACTGCCTGGCCGCTGCTCTCGCCGGACCCATCCGATCCAATCTAACTAGGGTACCGCTCGCGCCGTCCCCATAGAAAGGCCGGGAACGACGCTGTTGGTCGGCTCGCTCACGGTATTATCGTGATTCAAGATCCTCTTCTCGCCCACGAAAAACGTGTGAAAGCCATCCACGACGAGGTTGTACGTTTTTTGTACCGTCGCATCTTCAAGCCGATTGATTCGGATTGTGCCGTCTGGCGTATGCAGTTGCATGCCAGCTACCAAATCTCGCGTCTTGACCCAGCCCCGGCCGGAAACCCAGAACAGGTGTCCACCGCTGGTCTCCAGTGTCTGGCCATCACAATGCACTCGGATCGTCAGGCCACTCGGGCGAATCGTCGTTTCCATGACAGCCTTATAGGCCAGCTCACCGCTTTCCGGATGCTGCGACAGCACCAGGTCACCCGACTGAAGCTTGTCGACCGCACGCAGGCCGTTGATAGTCGTGACCAGCGTACCCGCTGACAGGCAATCATAGGATCGCTGCGGCGGCGGCAGATCAGAGACGGAGATATAGTCTGACTCGTAGAGACTCTCGGTCGGCTTGTCGCCTGCCACGTAGACTTCATTATATGCGTTCCACCAGGTCCACCAGACGTCGGGATCGTCAGGCAGTGACAGGTCGAGCACCTGATTGAGTGTTTGGCAAATCCGGCTGTTCAATTCCGACGTGTATTCGTTCTGCGCTTTAACTTCAGCTTCACGTCGACGCACTTCCTGTTGCACTTGATTCTGGGCACGGTTGGTCGCTGTCTGTGCGTCTCCTCCACGGTTCTCGCGTCGGTAACGACGATCGGTGATCAGCAGCTGTTTCGTTCCCTGCACCTCGCGCTCATACATGTGCCGGTAGAGAATCTCGCCGTCTTTCGTCTGAGTCACCTCGAATTGCGCCGTCACTGGAGAACTGAGTGCCGACAGCATGGCCGGTACATAGCTCTCGGGTTTCTTGGACTTGAGGTATGTGGCGGCGTGATCACGAACTTCCTCCGACGGACTGAAGACTGCCTGGCGTGCCAGCGCCACTGAAGCTTCATATTGCGGCATATTGCCCATTGCCTGAACGGCGGCCAGTGCGACCGGAACGCTGTCCAGTGACAGGCGACCTTCCATCGCCGGAATAGCTGCCGGGTCCTTGATGGCAACAATCCTGGTACGTCCGTTTTCCTGGAGCTTGGGGTCGTCGAGGCCCATCTGCCGAGCCCAGGTATCCAGGTCTTCACGATACCTTCCTAAGGCCCTCCGCTCATCCTTGGCCGCTGCCGCATCTGCCCGCAGTTGGCTGCGCAACCGCCAGCGACCGTCGATCAGTCTGAAGCCAAGCCGGGTGCGAGCCTGGTAGTGGCGGGAATCCTGTTGCAGCACTCGCACCAGGTGGGCACGCTCCTGTTCCCTGAGTGCGTGCTCACGGCACCAGTTGGCGACAGCCAACTGGTCGGAAATTGAATCGCCCTTGCCGTCGCGGAATTGATGGTACTGGTACAGAAGACTCTTACCGACTACATCACCGGCAACTTCCAGTCGGGTCCATTTACCCAACACCCGGACTTCACCTCGATGCCAGTGACCCGGTGCGTATGTTGGATAACGTTTTGCGACGAATGCCAGCAGTTCATCGTGGCGGGCCATATTACCCTCGGCTTCTGCCCGCAGGGCTGCCTCGACATACTCCTTGGGTGTCATTGTTGGTGGCGTTTCGCCTTCAACTTGTGCCTGGGCTACAGTCCCCAGGCAGATGATGATTCCCAGGCCCAAGACTGCAATCCGACTGAAATGTCTGTCGACCATGGCTTTTCTCACTGGAACGGTGCTGTGTCAATCTCTTCAGGGTAACTGATTCGACCTCAGCTGCCAAGATAAAGGCCGAATATTGCCCATCTGCCAACGTTCAATCTGTTGGCACGTCCGGATTCCGTTCAGCACCCGCGGCCTTGATTTCCACGACTCCCCGAATCAACAGGACTGCATCGAATAACCTCACCAGGCCGGTCAGGCCGACACAGAATCCTGGGAGCATCTGGGGAGTAAAACCTGCGGCAAGGCCTGTCATTTGCCGTCATCAGCTGACAACGGGGTGACCATGGAACTGGCCACCGCCCAAGAAAAAAACCCCTGTGGTAACAGGGGTTCTGGCGTCGTTTGCCAGCCCCTGGCACCGGGTGGCACCAAGGACCAAGAGTGGAGGCGGCGGGAATCGAACCCGCGTCCCGCGACATTTCCATGCCAGCTTCTACGTGTATAGTCGGATGTTTGGGTTTTGCCGAGCTGGCCCTAACCGACGAGGTACAGCTGCGACTAGCAGAGAACTTAATTTAGCTTGCAGCGTGCTCTACATGACTCCAAGCGATCCGGAATTGCGACCGACTTT
>JAYGDG010000262.1:0-2977 GCA_046583015.1 Pirellulaceae bacterium
CGACGCTCTTCCGATCTAATCCCTTGTCCTGCGTCATGGCAAATGCTTCACACAACGTAATCGCACAAAGCCCATGGGAATACATGTTCCCGCCTGAATCATTAAGGCCGCCGTTTGCTTTCATATTCGACATCAAAAAGTACAAGCCTGCTTGTACGTTTTTCTTGTACTTGCCTTCTTTGTGCGTTTGGCCAGCACCCAGGAATGGTAACAGGCCCATCGCCGTAGCGCCATTGACAGCGTTTACCGTTCCCTTGTCTCCGCAACGCCCCTGGCAGGCGCCGAGGGTATGATCGAAACTCCAGCTGCCATTAGGATTCTGGTGTTCGGCCAGCCATTGCAAAGCCATCGCTACCGCCGCTTCACTCCCTTTCGAGCCACCGAACTTAGCCACCATCTGGCCGCGCGCCAGTTCTCCGCGCCCTTCAAAACCAGAACCAGAAACATTGCTGGTATTGCTCAATAAATCGGACTTGGGAGCTGCCTTGTCGGCAAACTCCTCCAAGCTAATCTGTGCCGGCGGTGCCTCGACATCGTCGGCCACGTCGATCGGCTCAACTTCCTTGGTCTCGGTTTCCGTGATCACCTGCGGAACAACATCCATTTGAACTTCGCTAACATCCAACGGTTCAATATCGGGCTCGTCCAGCGGCTGCTCGAAAATCTCTTCCATGTTATTGTCTTCGTTGTCGACGGTCAGCACATTGGTCTGCTCCGGTTCCATCGGCAAGACCATCAGACCCAAAACCATCAGCAGGATGGTATGCAAGACGAGACTGACCAGCCAACTGGGAGCCGCATTGGTCAACAGGAAGCGGCGACCCGTGCGCGGCTCATCACCATCGTGTTGCGATCCTTCCGCCTCTGCCTTCTTAGAACTCTTAGGAACCGACGCCGCTGCTCGCTTAGCTTGATCAGCGGAAGCGTCTTTTGCCAGGTCGATGCCGGATTCTGATTGGGTAGCCATAGGTCTCTCGACTCCGTCAACTAATACTGGAAAACTCTTGGGCTCCTGGCACGCGCGCCAGTCAACTTACTTCACTCTACCAAAATCCCCAAGTCTGGGGGAACAGATAAGTTAGCTCATCACCTATCTGAGATTCTAAGGCAAAAGTCGCTGTTAGTGAAGTAATAACCTGTCCCTGAAGTGACAAATTATCGACCCATTTCAGTGTCAAACAGGCAACTCGTAGTAAACCAACGGCTTCCGACGGGAAACAGAAAAACCTCTTCTACGGGCTCAATCGCGATGGTCGTTGCAAACGGGGCTCCTCTCGCTGGCAGAGTGTGCCAGGTCGGTGGCCGAGAGCCGTCGCCGGGGGGCTTAGTTATTTCTCTTTTACGCTCCCCTTAGACATTTTGGCTGGCAAGCTCACATGGGCTGACCAGCCCCCGGCCATCCTCTTTCGGCCCGGCCAAAGAGGGCCAAAAAAATCCAGGCTTGGACCTGTCCCGACGACACGCCTTTGCGGTACAATCGAAGCTCGTGAGCAAAGCTGGTTTCAAGTCGAAACCGCCAGCCAAATCATTGACTGAGGACCCCTCGAAATGGCCAAGAGCAAAAAGAAGGCGGAAACCGTGCACCTCGTCTGTGAAGAGACTGGTGACTACAACTATATCACCCGACGAAAACCGGGTAGCGAGCGACTCGAAGTCAAAAAATACAGCCCGCGGTTGCGCAAGCACACCATCCACAAGGAAAAGAAAAAGTAAGCGGTGGTGTCGCATAACTGTTGTCCCTGGTTCACGAGGCGTGAACCAGTTCACCGTTCATCTCTTCAGCCCTTGCAGTCCAGGATGACATGAGCAAGCAATGGAGCATTAGAGAGCACGATGAAGAGCGTATCTCAGCGCTCGCCGGCACGGCCAATATTTCCCCGGTCGTAGCACAACTGCTTGTCTCCCGGGGAATCACCGATCCCGCCCAGGTACGTGAATTCCTGGACGTGAAGCTGACCGGGCTGCGTGATCCGGCCGAACTGCCGGGCGTGGGCGAGGCCACCGAGTGCATCTTTGCAGCCATCCAAGCCCAGCAACGAATCGTGATCTACGGCGATTACGATGCCGACGGCATGACAGCTACCGCCATTCTCTACCGTTGTCTGAAAGTGCTGGGAGCCAACGTGGACTACTTTGTCCCCAGTCGCCTGGACGACGGTTACGGCCTTAACGACGGGGCCCTCGAACAACTGGCCAGCCAGGACACTTCGCTGGTCATCACGGTCGATTGTGGAATCACCAGCGTCCATGAAGCAGAGACTGCCAGGAAACTGGGACTCGAACTGATCATCACCGATCATCACCAGTTTGCCGAGCAGCTTCCCGAGGCGGCGGCCATCGTGCATCCCTCCCTGCCTGGTCACAACTATCCCTTTAGCGGCCTTTGTGGCGCCGGCGTGGCTCTCAAACTGGCCTGGGCACTTTGCCAGCGAGCCAGCGATGCTAAGCGGGTCAGCGAACGGATGCGCAACTGCCTGATGACGGCCGTCGGCATCGCCGCCATCGGCACGGTGACCGACGTGGTCCCGCTGCTGGACGAAAACCGTATCCTGGTTCGTCATGGTCTCAATTGCCTGACAACTTTTCCCGCCGCCGGCATCGAAGCGCTGATGAAAATCACCGAGTTGGACAAGAAGCCGTGCCTCCGTACCGACGACATTGGCTTTACCATCGGACCACGGCTCAATGCCGCCGGCCGACTGGGTCAGGCCCAACTGGGAGTAGAACTGCTCACCACCGATTCGCCTGAACGGGCCAAGGTCTTGGCCGAGTACCTGCATAGCTTGAACAGTGATCGTGATACCCTGGAACGAACCATCAGGAAGGCTGCTGTCAAACAGGCAGAAGAGGAATTTGACCCGGAGAAGGATCCGGCCCTGGTACTGGCTGGCCATGGCTGGCATCCGGGAGTGATCGGAATCGTCGCCGGACGGCTGGCCGAAAAATATCACCGGCCCGTGATCGTCGTGGCCCTCGA